>NZ_JAUBOV010000027.1:0-43772 GCF_036700405.1 Microcoleus sp. T3_D1 | reverse complement strand
GGAAAAACCGTAACATTTGATTATCAAAAGGGTCAAGCTTTAAAAGTCACTTATAAGGGAGACCTGTCTATCGCTGATTTGTTGAAAACTGTTGGAGTGACCGACACCGAAACCCAAGGGATTGCGATATTAACCACCTCTATAACCGCTCCCAGCTTCACAGTGGACACCAGCAAGCCAAATTCCGCTTATAGCTTCTCAGGAAAAGTCAGCGGAAAAGACATAACATTCAAGTATCAAAAAGGTCAAGAGTTAAAAATTACCTATGAGGGAGAGACCTCGCTAGTTGATATCTTCAAAGGAGTTCCTGGTGTAGAAACAATTGCGACAGCATTATCCGTACCTATAACCAATCCCAGCTTCGGAATAGGGCAACTTGATACCCCCAATAAAACTTATGAAATCTCTGGACTTGCCAACTTTGAAAAGAGCACAGAGGGTATCGGAAAATTCATTAACGATAAACTGGGAATTCAACAATTAGACCTAACCACAAAGGTAGATTCAAACGGAGCCAGCCTCAAAGGAAAGTTTACAACTGATATTTCGCTTTTTGGAGATAAAAACTCGCAGACAGACTTCAGTGCCACCCTCACCGGCGCCGCCTTGGGATTAGGGGTTGACAAAAAGGCGAAACCCAGTTTTGGTATTGAGGGAAATATCCTCCTCAAAAACTACGATCCTTTCCAAAAAGATGAACCAGACTTAACGCTTAAAGGCGGACTTAATTTAGATCCAAAGTCACTCACAGCAAGCTTTCAACTAGGTTCAGGTACGGCTTGGAAAGACCCCTTTGGTTTGCGTAACTCAGAAGTCAGAAATTTATCGTTTCAGCTTGGCGGCACTTATGTAGTGCCCTACATAGATAATATTGGACTCCTTGCAGATATCAAAGTTGGCGGCTTGGATGTCAAGTCTGTTTTATTCATAGCTCCCAAAGAACCAGATAAATTTGGGATGGAATTAACCGTCTATCAACCAATTGGCTTAGTGGACATTTTGTCCGTGCCCCTTAGTGTTGCAGGAGTTGATAACTCAGGTTTTGTCGAAAAAACCAAGAAATTTTTGAAAGAGACCTTAGATGTCACCATTGTATCTATCGATGGCCCAGATGAAGGTACCGAGCTCGATCCCCTCCTCAAGTTTGTGCCGGTGACAACCACGTTTGGGAAGACTACCTTAACGCAAGGAATTGCAGTCAATGGCCAAATAAATCTTTGGGGTAAAGAAGCCAGTATAAATTTGGCAGCAAATCCATTCTCTACCGATCCCAGCTTAAGCGCAACTTTGAAGATTCCTGAAATTGACTTAGGATTTTTGAAAATCACCAGCGGCAAAAATTCTACAGGCAAAGATTCTACATTAGGTGTAGACCTGAAATTAAACTCGAAAGAGCAATCATTAAAAGCCGATGCCGGGTTAGAACTTTTTGGCAAAAAAGTAGCTAACTTCGATCTGAGTCTTAGCCCAAAAGAAATCAGCCTCAAAAACTTTCAGTTGGGTTTTTCAGACGTTCTAGCAATTAATTTAGATAAATTTACCTTGAATCCCTCAGACCTGAGCGGGTCAGCATCCGGTGGAATTAAGCTGTTTGGCATGGATCTAGCCAGTGCAAGCTTCTCTCTTAACAACGGCAATCTTTCTATATCCGGTAAGCTAGGGGTTAGTGTAGCAGGCTACAACCTTGGTATTGATGTTGGGCTCACTTTAGGAAAAGAAAATCGCATTCGTATGGATGTAGATTTCTTGAAAGATCGGTACAATATCGTTGATTTATCGGTAGATCCCTTTGTTAATGAGTTTAAAAGTCTCGGTAGTTTAACGACTAAAGTTAAAGACAAACTCTTGGGGGCTGTCGGCGACGTTGTTGACTATGCAAAAGACCTTTTAAAAGAAGGTTTAGGTGGAGTTAGCAAAGTAGGAAGTTATGTTGTTGATGTGGCTTCAGATTTGTATAAAAGGGCTGAGAATTTTGTCTCTGGTTTGTTGCCCAGCACAGACACAGCGATTGTCTCTGGTAGGGTTTTCATCCCACCTGGGAAGTTTGTTGGTGGTGAGGGCAATGAATATAAAGATGGAAAGGATAACAACGAGGTTTTCTTTGGTAATGGAGGTAATGATACCCTAGTTGGTGGTCTTCCTTCAGACGTAATTGATGGGGGTACTGGCAACGATCAACTTTATGGTGGAAACGGCCGAGATAGTATCTCTGGTGGCGATGGTGATGACCGGATATACGGACAAGGACACAGCGATAAGCTCTACGGCGGGGCCGGTAACGACTACATTGATGGAGAAGGAGATCCAAACCAGCAGGATTGGGGAGATGATGAAATTTACGGCGGATTGGGTAACGATACCGCCTTTGGAGGACACGCCAAAGACCGTATTTTTGGCAATGGTGGCGACGATGTGCTCGTTGGTAACGGTGGGGAAGACTACGTTGCAGGCAACGATGGAAACGATCAACTTTTTGGTGAAGACGGAAACGACACACTGGTAGGAGCTGATGGAAACGACGTGCTAGTGGGCGGGACTGAAGACGATAAGCTTTTTGGTGACGACGGAAATGATTCCCTCTATGGTGGCCAACACAACGACGAGCTTCACGGCTGGAAGGGCAATGATTTGCTTTTTGGTGATGAGGGGAATGATACCCTCTATGGTCAGGAAGACAACGACACTCTTTCTGGTGGAAGTGGCTCTAATGAGCTTGAGGGAGGACAGGGAAGCGATTGGGCCGACTATAGCTCTTTGAATAGCGGGGGTGTTACAGTTGTTCCACTAGGACGGGGATTCGCATCAGTCTTACTAGCAACTTTTTCTGGTGGTGTTGATCGGTTTACTTCCATCGAAAATGTCATCGGTTCAAGTGGAAATGACCAAATCACCGGCGATAATCAAAATAACATTCTTTCTGGTGGTAAAGGTGGCAACGATTACCTTCAAGGTGGTGAGGGTGATGATTCACTCTACGGTGGCGTTGATGGTAATGATTCGCTCTATGGTGGCAACGGCAATGATACCCTCAGCGGAGGGCCAGGAAGTGGGTTAGATTTTCTCGATGGAGGAGATGGGAGCGATTTTGCCGACTATAGCTATACCACTGGTGGTATTCAAGCTAATTTATCCCAGCAAAAAATCACTTTTTTTCGAGTCAGTGGTGAAGAGCGGTTAGTTTCAATTGAAAACGTCATTGGTGGAAGTGGTAACGACAGGTTGGATGGCGCTGATGAAAAGAACATCTTTTTTGGGAATGCCGGCAACGATACCCTCTATGGTGAGCAGGGCGATGATTCGCTCTATGGTGGCGATGGCAACGATTTCCTCAACGGCGGTAAAGGCTACGATCTGCTGGATGGAGGAGCCGGTAACGATACGGTTGACTATAGCTTTTGGAATGGTGGAATTGTTGCTAATTTAGCTCAAGAAAAAGTCACTTTTCCCGGTGACAGCGGCGAAGAAAAGTTAGTTTCGGTTGAAAGAATTATTGGTTCCACCGGCAACGACTCAATCATAGGCGATGCTCAAAGTAACTCATTAGAAGGTGGAGTGGGTAATGATTCGCTCTTTGGTGAGGATGGCGATGATTTCATTTTGGGACAAGCCGGCAATGATTTTATCCAAGGCGGAAATGGAAAAGATTTATTGGGAGGTATGGAGGGAAATGACGACATCGCAGGTAATGCGGGTAATGATTACATTGTAGGTGACGAAGGCGATGATAAGCTTTCTGGTGATGGCGGCAACGATGAAATTCGTGGGTTTAGTGGTAATGACACTCTCTCTGGTGGCGAAGGCAATGATTTCTTAGATGGCGGGATTGGGGACGATATCTTAAGAAGCGGCAGCTTAGAGTTTGGCGATTTAGATAACGATACCATCGATGGAGATTCTGGTAACGATACCTTGATTTTGAGGGGTAATAAGGATGACTATACCTTTACCCAGACAGAGAGAGGGTGGAGAATTATTCGTCAAAATAGTGTCAAAATCGTCACCGATGTTGAGAATTTTGAGTTTGATAATTCGGTGCAAGTTCTGAACCCAAGTAGTTTTCCCGGCACTTCAGGTACTAACTCAGGCAGCAATTCAGGCAGCAATTCAGGCAGCAATTCAGGCAGCAATTCAGGCAGCACTTCAGGCAGCACTTCAGGTAGCAACTCAGGTACTAACTCAGGCAGCAACTCAGGTAGCAACTCAGGTAGCAACTCAGGTAGTAACTCAGGTAGCAACTCAGGTAGTAACTCAGGTAGCAACTATTTCCGGGGGGTTGGCAGTCTCTCCAACGGCCCTTTAGCAGACGCGAAAGTATTCATAGATACCAACGGCAACTTCAAACCGGATGAAGGCGAACTGCAAACTACCACCGACAACAACGGAGAATACAACTTTGACGAGTCCAAAATTGCTGCATTAGATATCAATAAAGACGGAAAAATTGATTCCAAAGAAGGACAAATTGTAGGAATTGGCGGCATCGACACAACCACTGGCCTGCCTGCAACATTACCTCTAATTTCTCAAGTCGGTTCGGCTACAGAAGCGACAACCACGACACCCTTAACCACCCTCAAAGCAGTTCTTTCAAGCCAAGGAATTGCGGCGGAACAAGTCGAAACTTTGCTGGAAAAAATCTCAGGGTTCCCCTTAGCTTCCCTCTCCCAACCCTTAGAAAACTTTGACCCCTACGCTGCTATTGGAAAAGATGACACCACCGGCATTAACATCGCCTCCGGTCACATCAAAGTAATGAATCTGTTGCTCAATGGCACAGCATTCCTCAAAGCGGCAAAATATCAAGGTTCAGATGCGGAAATTCAGGTGATTGTTGCCCTCGGTGAAGTATTGCAAAAGGTTGACACCTTTGACTTAAGCAAGGGCGATGACCTGCAAAAACTCTTTTCTCAATTAACCGAAAAACACAATCTCTCTATTGCCAGCGAACCTGTAAAAGCAGTCGCCGAATTAGTTGCCCAAAGCAACGACTTAGTTGACGACTTAGTAGGAAAGGCGCTGACTCGTTCTCTTTCAGATGTTCTACCCAGCATCAGCCCAATCAAAAAAGCGGTCTACAGCACCTTACCCGAAGTCACCCAACAGCTAATCGAAGGAAAAATTACCGCCCAAGAATCCCAAACTAAACTCCAGGAATTACTGAAGGCAGACACCTTCTTAGTGCAGTACGCACTGAACGAAAAGCGTACTGTGAAAGTAACCGCCAGCCCAACCATCACTGAAGGCGATAGCAACAGCAAAGGACAATTTACCATCACTCTGGGTGAAGCAGCCCCCGCTCAAGGGCTGAAAATCCTCTACACCCTCTCCGGTACTGCCTCTCTGGGACAAGATTACAGCAGCAATGGCGGTCAATTTGGGGAAATTAACATCGCACCTGGAGAAACTGAAGCTGTTATCGACCTCTCGGTGTTAGACGATACCCTCCCAGAAAAGCCGGAAGCCTTAACCCTCAACCTCAAATATGTCGGCACTGGCTACGCCCTCGACCCGGTGTATCAAACCGCCGTCCTGAAAATTGCCGATAACGACCAACAGAACAGCGCTAATAGCCAAAACGGGACGCCCCAAACCGGAACCTTCGGCAACGATACCCTCACCGGAACCGCAGGCGACGACAATCTCTCTGGCAATGAGGGTAACGATGTTCTGCAAGGACTCGCTGGTAACGACCAACTGAGCGGCGGTGCAAGCGATGATAGCCTCCTCGGAGGAGAAGGCAGCGACAAATTAGAAGGAAACTTCGGTGCAGACATCCTCCAAGGCAACGCCGGAGATGATGCGATGGCAGGCGGTGCAGAAAACGACACCCTGGAAGGAAACGAAGGAAACGACCAACTGCAAGGAAATGCCGGACATGACCAACTGAAAGGAAACACCGGAAACGACTTACTAGAAGGCGGTCTCGGCAACGATACCCTCGAAGGCAACGAAGAAAACGATTGGTTAGTGGGTGACGCGGGACAAGACATCCTCATCGGCGGTGCGGGTGTGGACTTACTCAATGGCGGAGACAGTGCCGATATCTTCTACTTCAACGCACCCTCCGACGGCGGCGACTTAATCCTCGACTTTGACCCCACCCAAGGAGATAAAATTCAAATCTCCGCCACTGGGTTTAATACTAAATCCCTAGCCGACTTTAGCGTCCTAGCTGGGACTCTGGAATTCAAAGGACAAGAAATCGCGCTGATTCAAAACAACGGGCAAACCTACAATAACTTTCCTAACTTAGGTGAAATCCTTGAAATTGTAGACGCACCCACAGCCCAGCCTGCCCCGACTGCTGGTGAAATTTCCGCTCAAACCAGTCCCAGTGTTGCCAATCCCGATGTAGTAAAAAAACCAGAAAAGACGATTCTTGATGACATTATCAAGCGGGGTCAGATTAAACTCGGCACCTCTTCTTCTGGGTCAGAATTTGACTTTGAATTTGTCCGTACTTTGGCGGCAGCGTTATTTGGGGATGCTAGCAAAGTAGAACGGGTAACAACCACGTTTGAAGAAGCCTTTGAACAGGTAGCGGATGGGACTGTAGACATCGCTGCCCAACGCTCTACCCACCAGCTAGAAGCGGATGCAGAGGATAACATCGATTTCAGTCCAATTTATTTCTACGATTACCAAGCGGTCGTCGTTCGCAAAGATAGCGGCATTGAGAATGCTTTAGACCTCCAGGACCGTACCATTGGCATTATTGAAGGCACTAACTCATTAGACGATTTACAAAATCAATTAAGCCCTGAAGGGGTTAAGTTTACACCCAAATTGTTTGACACCCTTGAAGAAGTTGTCGCCGCCTACGAGCGAGGTGAAATTGATGCCTACGCCACTGACCGCGCCCTGATTCTGGAGCGCCTCGCCGACCCAGAAAATCACCGTCTGTTAGACGTAGAATTCTCCAAAGAACCTATTGCCCTGGCCTTACCCCAAAATGACTCGCAATGGGTCGATGTGGTGCGGTGGGTCAATAATGTCCCGATTCAAGCGGAAGAATTTGGAATTAGCTCTGAAAACATTGACGAAATTATTGCGGCTAATACCGATAATAATCCGAATAATGACTCCAGCCCTGCGATTCGTCGTTTCCTGGGCTTAGAAGGCGATTTAGGAGCTTCTCTGGGGCTTGCCAATGATTTCGCAGTAAACGTTATCAAACAAGTTGGCAACTACGCAGAAATATACGATCGGCACTTCCCTGGGCTAGATCGCGATCGCAATCTCCTCTGGAATGAGGGAGGTTTGTTGTATTCTCAACCTTTCTCTGGTACTAAGGTTGATGCGACTTTAATTGATAATGACGATCGCAATGTTTTAAGCGACGTTTTAAAACGGGGTGTGGTTAAAGTCGGTGTGAACGGTGAAGCGCTTGGTTTTTCTTATCCACAAGCAGACGGGAAACTCGCAGGATTTGATGTGGACTTAGGGCACGCGATCGCCGCCGCTTTGTTTGGCAATCCCGATGCGGTTGAGTTGGTGACTCAAAATAATTTGGAACGCTTTACAAACGTGGCTAATGGCATTGTGGATATTTCCGCAAGTCAGGCGACTGTTAATTTAGTTCGCGATGCAAGTCTCGGCATTGATTACAGTCCCACTTATCTCTATACCGGCCAAGGAGTTTTAGTCAAAGACAATAGCGGAATTTCTTCCTTAGCAATGCTGAATGGTCGTAAAGTGGGACTGGTAGAAAATACGACTTCCCAACAAAATCTTCAAGATGCTTTATCTGAGTTGGGCGGTACATTTATTCCTGTCATGTTCCCCACTAAAGAGGAAATGTTTGCCGCTTACGATCGCGGTGAGGTTGATGCTATCTCCAATGACCTTCCCTTGCTGAGTGCAACGATTCCTACCTTATCCAATCCCGCACAGCATCGGATTCTCGATGAAGTTCTTTCTAAAGAACCTTTGGGCTTAATCACTGACGAAAATCAATCCAAGTGGGCAGATGTAGTACGTTGGGTTTATAATGCCTTAGTTCAAGCAGAAGAATATGGCATTACTTCAGGCAATATTGAGGAGTTAATCACCCAGAATACTGACGACAACCCCGCGAATAACTCTAACTCCGCCATTCGACAATTCTTAGGGTTGGAAGGGAATATAGGTGAAGCGCTAGGTTTGCCAAAGGACTTTGCTGCGAAGGCGATCGAAGCAGTAGGGAACTATGGAGAAATGTACGAACGTCATTTCAATTCCAACGTTCTCCGTCGCGACAGCAACGCACTTGCTGCTGACTTTGGCTTGCAGTATTCGCTACCTTTTTCTGGTACGACTTGGAACAATACAGTCATGGATACTGAAGGCAATGACTTACTCAATGGCAACGAAGAGGACAATTTCCTCCATGGTAATCAAGGGAACGATACTCTCTATGGCGGTCAAGGCAATGATACCCTGTGGGGTGGCAAAGGCAATGACTTCGTTTCTGCTGGCAAAGGCAAGGACATTCTCTTTGGCGGTAAAGGCAGTGATACTCTCAATGGAGATGCCGATGACGACTTGCTCAATGGTGGCAAAGGCAAGGACATTCTCTTTGGCGGTAAAGGCAATGATCTTCTCAATGGAGGTGCGGGTGACGACTTGCTCAATGGTGGCAAAGGACGCGATATTTTTGTTTTAACGCCGGGAAATGGAACTGATACGATCGCAGATTTTACTATTGGTCAAGACTTATTAGAATTAGCAGGCGGCCTCAAATTTGAGCAGTTAACTATTACCCAAGGTACAGGCACTCAAGCCGGGGATACCCTGATCCGTCTTGTTAGCACTGGGGCAGTTTTAGCATCTCTGGCTGGCTCATCAGCTAGTTCTATCACTCCGGCAATGTTCACCTTAAACTAATAACGAACTTTCCTAAAAAAGAAGGAACAATGTATTTTTCCATTGTTCCTTCTTTCGGAGTTTTCGATAAGTCAATCTACAGTTTGACTTCGATATCTACGCCGGCTGGCAAATCCAGTTTCATCAAAGCGTCAATTGTTTTCGCCGATGGCTGGTGAATGTCGATGATGCGGCGGTGCGTGCGGGTTTCAAAGTGTTCGCGAGAATCTTTGTCTACGTGGGGCGATCGCAGCAAGCAGTAAATCCGCCGTTTTGTCGGTAGGGGAATCGGGCCGATCGCTGTGGCTGCTGTCCGATTAGCTGTATCTACAATCTTTTCGCAGGATGCGTCTAGAATCCGGCGATCGAAAGCTTTGAGGCGAATGCGAATTTTTTGCTGTTGAATTGTTGCCATTTTTGTTTCTTTAATTTTCTAGGTTCAGTTTATTTTTAGTCATTAGTTATTAGTTATTCGTCATTAGTTATTAGTCATTAGTTATTTAATCGTTAACTACTAACCGCTGACTGCTGACTGATGACTACTGACTGATGACTGCTGACTACTCACTAAATAGCAGAAAAGCCTATTGACATTTGGCGGCTTTTCTGCTATTTAAGCTGTTATCGGAGTCCTACTTGAGGATTTTGGAAACAACGCCAGCGCCGACGGTGCGGCCGCCTTCGCGGATAGCGAAGCGCATTCCTTGTTCGATCGCGATCGGGTGAATCAACTCAACAGTCATTTTGATCCGGTCACCGGGCATCACCATTTCTGCTTCACTACCGTCATCAGCGGTGAACTGGTTGATCGTGCCGGTCACGTCAGTGGTACGGACGTAGAATTGAGGGCGATATCCAGAGAAAAAGGGCGTGTGCCGGCCACCTTCTTCCTTCTTCAGGATGTACACTTCAGATTCAAACTGAGTATGAGGACTGATGGATTTGGGCTTGGCAATTACCATGCCTCTTTCAATATCCGCCTTTAAAATCCCCCGCAGCAGTAGACCCACGTTGTCGCCAGCAATGCCTTCTTCCAACGACTTGGTGAACATTTCCACACCAGTCACCGTAGTGCTGCGAGTGTCCTTAATGCCAATCACTTCTACTGTTTCGCCGACTTTGATTGTGCCGCGCTCAATCCGACCAGTAGCAACAGTACCCCGACCAGTAATCGAGAATACGTCTTCAACTGCCATCAAGAAAGGCTTGTCAACTTCGCGTTCTGGTGTGGGGATGTAAGAATCTACTTCTTCCATCAGCTTGTAGATTTTGTCAACCCACTCATTTTCGCCCTTGACAGTCTTGGGATTAGCAAGCATCGCTTCGAGAGCTTTCAATCCCGAACCTGTGACGATGGGGATGTCATCGCCCGGAAAATCGTAAGAACTCAAAAGTTCGCGAACTTCTAGTTCTACCAATTCCAACAGTTCAGCATCATCCACCATGTCTTCTTTGTTCAAGAAGACAACCAGGCTGGGAACGCCAACTTGCTTAGCTAGCAGGATGTGTTCGCGAGTTTGAGGCATGGGGCCGTCTGCCGCTGACACTACTAGGATGCCGCCGTCCATTTGAGCTGCACCGGTGATCATGTTTTTCACATAGTCAGCGTGTCCGGGGCAATCTACGTGGGCATAGTGCCGACCTGTGGTTTCGTATTCCACGTGAGCAGTATTAATCGTAATACCCCGTGCTTTTTCTTCAGGCGCAGCGTCGATGTCGGCGTAGTTCTTAGCCTTTGCTTGACCTAGTGCAGAGAGAGTCATCGTAATCGCGGCGGTCAAAGTTGTTTTGCCGTGGTCAACGTGACCGATCGTGCCGATGTTTACGTGGGGTTTATTCCGTTCAAATTTTGCGCGTGCCATTCTTGATCTGTTCCTTGTTTCTTTTAGCGATTTTAGACTTGAGATTTTAGATTCTAGACTTTGGATTCAATCCAAAATCCAAAATCTAAAATCCATAATCATTAGTTCCCTTTGTTCTTAGCGATAATGGCTTCAGCCACGTTTCGCGGCACTTCTTCGTAATGGCTGAATTCCATTGTGAAGATGCCTCGACCTTGGGTTTTCGAGCGGATGTCGGTGGCGTAACCAAACATTTCTGCTAGTGGAACTTTTACAGAAACTTTGGCTATCCCCTGATCCGTCTCTTGACCTTCGATCTGACCCCGACGCGAGTTGAGGTCTCCGATGACGTTCCCGATGTAATCTTCGGGAACTTCAACCTCTACTTTCATCATAGGCTCTAGCAGCACTGGCGACGCCTTCATCACGGCTTCTTTGATCGCCATTGAACCGGCGATCTTAAATGCCATTTCTGAGGAGTCTACGTCGTGGAAAGACCCGTCTATCATAGTAGCTTTGAGGTCAATCACGGGATATCCTGCTACAATACCTGATTCGCACGCTTCTTTCATCCCTTGTTCTGCCGGGCCGATGTACTCTTTGGGTACAGTGCCACCAACAATTTTGGAGACAAATTCAAAGCCGCTTCCGACTTCGGTGGGTTCTAGTTCGATCACGACGTGACCGTACTGACCTTTACCGCCGCTTTGGCGGATAAATTTACCTTCGGCGCGGACGGATTTGCGAATGGTTTCGCGGTAGGCTACTTGTGGCTGACCCACGTTCGCTTCTACTTTGAATTCCCGCAGCATCCTGTCAACCAGGATTTCCAGGTGCAGTTCGCCCATACCGGCGATGACTGTCTGGTTGGTTTCTGGGTCAACGTTGACTCGGAAGGTGGGGTCTTCTTCCGAGAGCGACTGGAGGGCTTTGGAGAGCTTCTCCATGTCTTGTTTGGTTTTGGGTTCGACAGCCACCGAGATGACTGGCTCTGGAATAAACAGAGATTCCAGAATCACTGGCGCTCCTTCTTCGCAGAGGGTGTCGCCGGTGAAGGTGTCTTTCAAACCCAAGGCTGCTCCCAAGTCTCCGGCGCGCAGTTCCTCAACTTCTATCCGATCGTCCGCTTTGAGTACAATTAGGCGAGAAACCCGCTCTTTTTTGTCTTTGGTGGAGTTCAGGACGTAGGTTCCTTTTTTGAGGATACCGGAGTAGACGCGAACAAAGGTCAGGCGACCGTAGGGGTCAGCCATGATTTTGAATGCCAGGGCTGACAGGGGGGCGTTGTCGTCGGCAAACCGCTCTGCTGTGTCGCCGTTGGGCAGGAGTCCTTGAATTGGAGGAACTTCCAAGGGCGACGGCAGATAGTCTATGACTCCATCCAACAACAACTGAACGCCTTTGTTTTTGAATGCCGAACCGCACAACATGGGGACGATCGTACCTTCGACAGTGCCGTGACGCAGGGCCAAGCGGATTTCGTCTTCCGTTAACTCTTCGCCTTCAAGGTATTTCTCGGTGAGGGCGTCGTTGGTTTCTGCTACGGACTCGATCAGCTTGGTGCGGTATTCTACGGCTAGATCCTTTACTTCATCGGGGATTTCTACTTCCGCGATGTCGGTTCCCGTGTCGTTGTTGTAGATATAGGCTTTCATGTGCACTAAGTCTACAATTCCCCGGAAGTTTTCTTCACTGCCGATCGGGATTTGGATGGGTACGGCGTTCGCTCTCATTCGATCGCGAATTTGGCCGTAGACTTTGTAGAAGTTGGCCCCCATCCGATCCATTTTGTTGACGAACACGATCCTCGGTACTTTGTACCGATCTGCCTGTCGCCAAACTGTTTCGGATTGCGGCTGCACTCCCCCTACCGAGCAGAACACTGCGATCACTCCGTCGAGCACTCGCATCGAGCGTTCGACTTCGATCGTGAAGTCTACGTGTCCGGGAGTGTCGATGATGTTGATTTTGTAATCTTTCCAACTGGTGGTGATAGCAGCGGCAGTAATCGTAATTCCCCGCTCCCGCTCTTGCTCCATCCAGTCAGTGACTGCTGTTCCCTCGTGCACTTCACCCATTTTGTGAACCATGCCTGAATAGAACAGAATTCTTTCAGTTGTTGTTGTTTTGCCCGCGTCTATGTGGGCTGCGATGCCGATGTTGCGAGTTTTTTCTAGCGGGACGGTACGTGCCACAGCTACCTCCTTAATCTTGTGTTGCTGTTATAATACTATTATACTACACAGTAACCCTATTTTGCACTCCCCAGTGACTTACAAAAGTTTCGGGAGCTTATTGTTACATTTTAATATTTTTTGCAAGATTTGTTTACAAAAATATTAAGGATGCGACATGGAGGATTCAGAGAGTGCGTAAATTTTGAGTGCGTAAATTTTGATTTTGGGAGTTTTGAGTTTGCTTCACGAATCGCAACTGCGCCAAGAGAAGCAATCTCAACACTCAAAACTTACACTTGCCAATTTCTCACCCGATGCTTTTATACCGCACGATCGCGCTCTTCTCCATGCCAGTTGTTGCAGTTAGTAGCGGTAGTGAGCAAAAGCCTTGTTAGCTTCAGCCATGCGGTGAGTTTCTTCGCGCTTGCGAATAGCACTCCCTGTTTCGTTAGCTGCATCCATCAGTTCGTTGGCTAGCTTGGCTGCCATCGAGCGGCCGGTGCGGGCGCGGGCAAATCTGATCAGCCAGCGGAGGGCGAGGGTGGTACCGCGATCGGAACGCACTTCCATTGGCACTTGGTAGGTGGCGCCACCTACCCGGCGGGCTTTGACTTCTACCAAGGGTGTTGCGTTTTTGACTGCTTTTTCAAACAAGTCTAACGGTTCAGCCCCTGTGCGTTCTTGGATGGTTTTGAGGGCGTCGTAGACGATGCTGGAGGCAACGGATTTTTTGCCGTGCTGCATGATCCGTCTCACCATCATGCTTACCAACCGGCTGTTGTAGGTTGGATCTGGTGGAACTGGACGTTTTTGAATAACTGTGCGGCGAGACATAGTTCTATTTGGGATTTTTGATTTTGAATGATTGAGTTTGGGGTTTTGGGATCACATTTCGATTTATGACGATCGAGCGTGCAGTTGAGCGGCGCGATCGGATTTTTTTTTGCTTCCCAACCCCGGCGATCGGGCGAGTTCCGTGTTATTTTTTCTCTTTAGGACGCTTGGCCCCGTATTTGGAACGACCCTGCTTGCGGTCTTTCACCCCAGCGGTGTCTAATGTACCCCGAATGATGTGGTATCTAACTCCGGGCAAATCTTTTACCCGACCGCCCCGGATCATTACTACCGAGTGTTCTTGCAAGTTGTGACCGATCCCTGGGATGTAGGCGGTGACTTCAAAACCAGAGGTCAGCCGTACCCGAGCCACCTTCCGCAGCGCCGAGTTGGGTTTTTTCGGGGTGGTCGTGTACACTCTGGTGCAAACTCCGCGGCGCTGGGGGCAACTCTTGAGAGCTGGCGATTTGGTTTTTTTCTGCGTTTGTTCCCGTGCTGAACGGATGAGTTGCTGAATAGTGGGCATGAGTTACGGCATTTCTAGCTTTTTGCTGAATATAGTGATTTGGCTGTATCCGCACTGAAAGTCCCTTCCCCTCTGGGGGGACGGGATGAATGAAAATAATTATGGGTAAGTGAGGATACCAGACTCTGTATTGTACACGACGCGCGTTTCTTTGGCAAGAAATTTGCGCGATCGGCGATCGAACTTCCTTCCTTGCTGCAAGTTGGGAGGGGGCGAGCGCAACGGGAGAATGGTATGTGACATCCTATAATTTAGGCGCAACTATGATGATTGTCAGAGCCGTCAGCAAAATTTATGACGATCGCAATATCGCGCTTTTTCGATCGAATTACCATTGTTAGGAGAGGCGCATTAACTGCTACACAAAACTTGGCTAAACTTATTTAAGTCTGACCATTCAATCAGGATTGCTCCTGAAGGGTCAGCTTCGGAGTTTCACCCAAGGGAGTCGGCTCGCAACTTGTCCACAGGCGTTAATTCGGGTGGAGCAACGCCCTAATTGAGTTAATTTTAGTTGAAGCTTTTAGCCATGAGTGATCCACTATTTTCAACCAATTTAACGAAACGCGGACTCCCGTTCGACCTTTTTACAGGCTGGTCAGTTTTGACATGCACGCTCGGTTTACAAACCAGATGCTTAAGCCTTTTTTAGGCATTGGTGTAATCATACCGCCCACAATGTTAATCAGTCAAGTTAAGTATGACTAAGTTTAGTAAAGTTTTTGGCGAGTTAGTCCAACTCCAGCCTGCGATCGCATCACCGTCTATAGCCGATCTACATCACATAAAGTTATCTAAAATTGCCGGACAATAAGAAATATACATTGAGTTGACGGCAGATGACAACCAAAGCTTATATTCCTGAATATAAAATTTCCGAACTTTACTTGAACATTTGGAAATCCGGTAAGATCGATCGGACGGTGTTCCAGCAAATTCAATACGCAATTAATTCTCACAGTTTAAAAAGTTCAGACGATCGAAAAATTGTCAGCAGGCTGCTGTATGCAGTACGGCGGGGATGGGTGTCAGTGACGGACTGAGTTGCTTGGGAGTTTTGAGTCAGGGCGCGAGATTGCTTCGTGACTCCCCCGGCGTAGCAGCCTCAATGAGTTTTCAGATTGCCACCCACAGAGCACAACGCACAGGGGGTGCATGAGTTGTGAACTAAAATCTTATCCATAAAAGTAGAGGACTCCCCAATAGATGCACCGCTGTTAAAAGGAAATATTAAGGTAAAAGGACACGGTATGTTTAATTCTACAGAACTGCTGATCGAGGCTTTCATCGAACAACTTCAGAACGGGTACAGCCGCACTTACGGAGGCTACAAATCAGACTATGCTGACATTATTGCCTGGGTGGGGGCAATGGCGTTAGAAAACATCGCCAACAGCGACGCTCTTTATCACAATGTAGAACACGCCATTTGCATTAGCTTAGTCGGTCAAGAAATCTTGCGGGGAAAACACATTCGCAAGGGCGGAGTTTCCTGCGAAGATTGGCTGCACTTCATCATTTCTTTGCTGTGCCAAGACATCGGATATGTCAAAGGAGTTTGCCGGCAAGACCAAGAATCAGAAGGATTGTATGCTACGGGAAAAGATGGCATGAGAATTGCACTGGCTCCCGGTGCAACAGCGGCCAGCCTAGCTCCTTACCGAGTTGACAGAGCTAAATTGTTCATTGACGAGCGCTTCGGCAACCACAAGCTAATTAATGCTGAGATAATTAAGCAGAACATAGAACAGACTCGTTTCTCGGTGCTGGACGGCCACACTGACGAGGATGCAGTTAATTACTCTAGTTTAGTTCGCGGTGCTGACTTGATAGGTCAGCTCAGCAACCCGCAATATTTGCAGAAAATTGGCGCGCTGTTTTACGAGTTGGAAGAAAGCGGTGCTACTAAACTTTTGGGCTACCGACATCCGGGCGACTTGCTGCAAAGCTACTCTAAGTTTTACTGGAGCGGCATTTATCCTCACATCAGTGAATCTCTAGGTTACTTGCAGTTGACGCAGGAAGGCAAACAGATTGTTGCTAGTTTGTACGCTAACATATTTCGGATGGAACACCAACGTTGCGATTCTGAGGTTGCTTGACGGAAGGGGAAGGGAAAGGCGAAAATTTTTGAATGCGTGACATTGCTTTTCTAATAATTGCTTAGCTAACATTGCTTGAAATTCCTTCCAATGCTATTAATAAGCAGAATGGGTTTTGAATGCGTGAGATTGCTTTCCTAAGAATCACTTCGCTAGCATTCCTTGCAACGCTATTGCCGTACCTGAGTTCAAGAGTTACCAATTACCAATTACCAATTCCCCATTCCCTAAGTGTATTCCATCCAAATCAACTAATTTCCTCATCAATTTCTGAATGATATCTGGGACACAACCAATTGCTGGGTACTAAAGAAGGCCATCCCTCCCGTAGCGCTTCCAAACAAACAGCTCGCACAGTTAATTGACAGTCAAGCAGTTCTACCCCAGCTTTTTCAACTTGCTTTTTGCCAATTCTTAAAATAGATTCCTCGCTAAATTCAAAGGTTTTGTGACACTGAATGCAAACCAGATGGTGGTGGTGGTACAATTCGGGAAAATTCAGTTCGTAATGTTTGTGTCCTTCTGCTAATTCTAGTTCACGCAAAATTCCTATCCTTGCTAATAAATGCAGCGTTCGGTAGACAGTAGACAAGCCAATTCGTTCTCCTTTATTCTGCAAAGTCTTGTATAATTCTTCCGCACTTAAATGATTGCCTTGCGGTAGATTTTGAAAGACACTCAAAATAGTTTCTCGCTGGGGAGTCAGGCGGCAGCCTCTTTGGTTGAGTTCGACTTTGAGTGAGTTAGCACTGTATAAATTCATGTCGGGAAAAATAAAAAAGTTGAACCAGGATTGTCATGGATTATCTGTTATTTATTCGTGCTATTTTTTAGATGCTCCTAAAGTATGTTTTCCGTGAGAATCCATATAACTCTAGACTCCCCCTTTAGCCCAAAGTAATCTGCTAGCCACCTATCCCCCTTGCTACAAGTGGAAGTGAAAAAGTGGTTTTCGCTAATTCAGGGTGATTTTTGTGAAGTTTAGAGCAATGTTGCGGAGAAGCATTGGTAAAACAAGTCTTAGGTTCAAAGTGAGTGCAACCATCGCATCTTCAGTACAAGCAACGCACGGGCCCACTGTAAATGTGAGGCGGGAATCGTTAGCAAAAAAATCCCAATAACAAGGAATTGGATACAAGCGCTTGATTTGATGCGCTCCTTCTGGCAATGTTACGGACAGACTCCACAAAAATAATCAAAGTGGCAATACATAAATATTAGAAAAAGACAGTCATAAACCACGGAAATACATAGCTTTGGTCACCAACAAGAAGGTAGCGACACCCAGCAAAACTAGGCGGATGCCCAAGATGGTGGTCATTTTGTCTGCGTCTTCCCATGTGTAGCCAAAGAAAGAAGTTCTTGCTTCGAGGGTGGCTGGCCCTTTGAGCGAGTGAAAGATGCCACCGAAGCCGACAAAAGCTGAGCTGATTAGGTGAATCCCGCTAACGGCGAAGTACAAATCAGTATCGACAATTTTGCCTCCCGCACCACCGCCCAAGCCGAGTCTGGCTAGGTTTGGCAATAGGATTAAGCCTTGTTCGTACATGGGCAATTCTGGGTTAAAGCGGAAAAGCTCCAATAGGGTATAGGTTCCCGCCCAGAAGACGATGAGGCCGGCGTGGGCGACGTGGGTACCGAGCAAACGGCCCGAAAGGTTGATTAAGCGGGCTTTGCCGACCCACCAGGGAAATGATTTTCCTTCGGCTGGGAAGGATTTTGCCATGCTGGTCACGGCGATTTACCTCTTGAGAAAGATGTCAGTGGAGTTTTAAGCGATCGCAGGTTATTGATATAGATAATCAACAATTTTAGTAGTTTCGTCAAGGGGTATTTGAGAAAAATTTTCACTGATTGGAGTTCAGGTATGTAAATCTGTAGGAAAAAACATCGTTATATCACGATGATGACTGTTTTTGGCGCTTGATCGGAGTTTGGCCTCTCGTTAGCAAAAATAGCAGCTAAAGGAATACCTCTAAATTTATTGATAAATAGTATTATTAAGGGGTATGATGGCTAGACTATTGTTTAAGTAGCTATCCCATCCTCTCGGAAAATACAAGGTGGAAAAAGAAATCCGGTACTTTCCTATGGACAAGCTTCTCTAAAAGTACGGTTGGAGGAGGGTGCAGGATTGTTTTTTTCCGAATCAAGAGAGTCAATGCCTACTTGTTGACATATTCACTCAAACTCCAAACAACAAAGCCTGAGAGCTAATGCTCTCAGGCTTTTCTAGCTGAATTTTTCACTGCTTGTTGCATCTGGCGGGCTAGCTCAAGCAGAGGATTTGGTTTCTTCAGCTACTTGCTCGTTGTTGGGTAACTCCAGGCAATAACCAGCCCCGTATACGGTTTTGATGTACCGAGGATGGCGGGGATCGGGTTCCATCTTGGTTCTCAGGTGTCTGATGTGTACACGAATTGTTTCGATGTCGTCGTCGGGGTCGTAACCCCACACTTCTTTGAGAATTTCGCTGGGAGAGACTGTCTGACCGTGGCGCTGAAGCAAGCAGTGCAGCAACTCAAACTCTAGATGGGTCAGTTTGACTGTCTGAGCGTACCAAACAGCTTCAAACCTTTCGGGGACAAGGGTCAGCGGGCCGTAATTCAGAATTTCGGAGTGTTTGGCAGCTTGGGGGATGCGGTCTGTTCGCCTTAGTAGAGCTCGCACTCGCGCTAGCATCTCTTCTAGTTCAAAGGGTTTGGTCAGGTAGTCGTCGGCGCCGGAGTTGAAGCCTTCTACTTTGTCTTGAGTTTGACTTAAGGCTGTCAACATCAAGACGGGAATGTCTGAGGTGCGCTCGTCACGCCGCAAACGCTGACATACGGTGAATCCGTCTACTCTAGGCAGCATGAGGTCTAGCATGATCAGGTCGGGGAGCAGTTGTATTGCTAGTGCCTGACCTTTGATGCCGTCTTCTGCCTGGGTGACTTCGTAGCCAGCCATTTCTAGGTTGACGGCTACGAGTTCGGCGATCGCCGCGTCATCATCAATAACAAGTATCCGGGGCATCATTATTTATCTCACCGCTAACCAGATTGGGGAGGCTACAGCCTTCTGGGGGTTCCAGGTAACTTTAACAAGCAATTTTTTAATTTTAAGCTTCATTTAAGAATTATAAGGTTGATTAAGACCTTTTTGAGCTATGTAAAAATTGTTGTATTAATTATAAGCGCCTTCAGTGGTTATCAGAAAGACTGTTCGCCAGAAATCTGGCCTGGAGTAGATTTTTTGTTGGCGGGCGCGACTTCTGTGGCGACGAGTGAGGATGGGATTTGAGATTTTAGAGCCACCCTGCGTTTGTTTGCTCGTAGTGGGTCATCGCCCCTGTTCTCGATCGACACCTTTGCGGGGCTGACCTTGCCAATTCTGCTCTCTGCAAGTTACCAAGAAACTGGGTCTAAATCCCCGTCCTTATAGGACGGCTTTAATTATAAGTAATATGAAGAATTATTAAATATACAGACTTGTAAGTAAAAGTTTTAGCAAAAGTGAGAGACTATTCTAATGATAGTTTTAGAGTTTAAGTTGAAGGGCAAAGCGGAACAATATCGAATCATAGACGACATGATTCGGACGGCTCAATTTGTCCGAAATAAAACTCTTAGACATTGGGTAGACAATCAAGGGATTAAGCTAGTAGACCTGTACAAACAATGCGCGGTTATGGCAAAAGAGTTTGAATGGGCGGGCAAGCTTAATTCGACGGCACGTCAAGCTTCAGCGGAACGTGCCATTTTTGCTATCCAACGTTTCTTTGCTAATTGCAAAAGGAAAAAACCCGGAAAAAAGGGATATCCACAGTACAAGAAACATACTCGTTCCGTGGAGTACAAGCAATCCGGTTGGGCGCTTTCTACCGACAAAAGATGTCTAACATTTAAGGACGGTTTTGCTGCTGGGAGATTTAAGTTAATCGGCAGTCGGGATTTGCATTTCTATGCGCCCGATGAGATTAAACGAATCAGGGTTGTGCGTCGTGCCGACGGATACTACGCCCAATTCTGCATCAACGTTGAACGAAAAGAGGAACCCGTTTCTACTGGTAAATTTATTGGCATAGATGTCGGGTTAAACCACTTCTATACTGACAGCGACGGTGAAACAGTTCCTAATCCTCGGTATCTCAGAAAAAGTGAAAAAGCTTTGAAGAGATTGCAGCAGCGAGTTTCTCGGAAAAAGAAAGGTTCCAGAAACCGGAAAAAAGCGCTCAACAAGTTAGGAAGAAAGCACCTAAAGGTTAGTCGGCAGCGTAAAGACTTCGCCATAAAGACGGCATTGTGCGCGGTGAAATCTAACGATTTCGTAGCCTAGGTCGAACTTCAGGTGCGGAACATGGTTAAAAACCACAAGCTCGCTAAATCAATTAGCGATGTGGCGTGGTCATTGTTTGCTCAATGGTTGGAATATTTTGGAAAAGTGTACAGCAAAACAGTAATTGCTGTTCCACCTCAGTACACTTCCCAGGATTGTTCAAATTGTGGAAACCTAGTCAAGAAAACTCTGTCAACTCGAACCCATATTTGTAGTTGTGGTGCGGTGTTAGATCGCGATCGCAATGCCGGAAAAAACATTTTGGTAAAGGGTTTGAAGCAGGCAGGAATCAATTTAAATACGGTGGGGCACACCGGAATTCACGCTGGGGGACAGACCGATCTCTACTCGCTGGTGGTGATATCAACGAGCAAATCGACTGGATGATCCAAGAATCCCTGCGCCTTCAGGTCAGGGAGTGTCAAATATTTTCGACGATCGCCCACTCTACGACTTGTGATTTATAAACTTCGTGAGGTTGAGAAAAATTTTGTTTTTTTTGAGGGTTAGCCCTTGCTTTTTTTAGCTCTTGACTGTATTATTTAATAATATAAATCTAACTATTTATTTTCAAAAAAATCAGTATTCCCATTATTAAATAATATCATACAAATGTCAAAGAGTCTATCCCAAACCCCTAAAATTTTTGGCCGATTTTGGAAAATCAGGCAATTTTTTTGGTGCCTCAGAAGCAGTGAAAGCAGTGAAAGCAGTGAAATAAGCTGTAACCATAGCCGACAGAACTACTGAGAAAGAGTTGATTTTTGAGCGGGCTGAGTATTTTTGTTGGGAAGAGTCGCCTGAGAGCCTAATTTTTGGAAATAAAGACCGCCGATGGTGGCTAAGAATATTGTGTAAGCCGCTGCTTGGACGAGATAAAGTCGATCTCTGTATCCAAACAGTGCTTTGAGAATCACTCCGGGAAATTGTCGATCGGGCAAAATTGCCGCTGCATTCCACACCATCGGCCCTAAAATACAAGAGTGGACTGGTGCGAGGCGATCGTAATAAAAACAAATCGCTGCATACTTGCTATTCATCTGCGACAAAATTCCAGCGGCTTGGTCAAAATGTTTGAGTGCAGATACTGCCAAACCTGCCACGATTAACAGCAACAAAATCCCCATAAACTTGAAAAACAGGCGGATATCAATTTTTACGCCCCACTTGAACAGTAGCGCGCCAATGATTGCCGCCCCAGTCAAACCGCCCAAAGCACCTAAAGCGGGACTCAAACCTTGTTGAAATTGAGCGCTGACAAATATAACTGTTTCAAAACCTTCGCGCAGTACCGCAATAAAAATTAAGCCAAATACGCCCCAGCCGGCATTGCTATTTTCTGTCAAAGCTGCTGTAACTGCTCCTTCAACTTCAGCTTTGAGAAAGCGCGCTTGCTGAGTCATCCAAATTAGCATCCAGCTTAGCATTGCGATCGCCACAATTCCCAATACGCCCTCTAATAGCTGTTTAATGACTGGTGCGTAAGGCTGCTCCGATGTTGAGAGTGCTGCGAGCAATCCATTGAATAGAACACCCACAAAACCGCTAGCAGCAATGCCGGCTGCGACACCTGCATACACCCAAGAATTGAGGTGACTTTGCTCGGCTTTTTTGAGGCAAGCTAGTACAATTCCGACGACTAAGGCGGCTTCTACACCTTCGCGCAGGGTAATTACAAAAGTTGGTATGGCTTCACTAAAATTCATTTTTTATAATCCTGGGGCATGGGCATGGGGCGTTGGTCATTGGTGATTGGAAATAACCAATAACCAATAACCAACAACCAATAACAACTAACTAATGATTAAATCAACTATAATCGCGCAGCATTTTTTTCAGTTCTACTTGGTGCAATTCTTCTTGTCCAATTAGATTGCGGGCATATTCTTCCAAATAAACGCTGGAGTCAGTCACAACGTCAAGTAAAGATTTATACTTTTTGAGCGCTTTTTTCTCGTGATTTAAACTTTCTTCCAATAAGTCTTTCACGGAGTGTTTGTAGGTTTCTTCGATGGGAGCAATTCTCTGACTGGGATGCCCCTCTAAACCGGTGAGAATTTCTCCTGCTTGTTGGGCGTGGAGTAGGGATTCCGTTGCTTGTGCTTTAAAAAACTGCACGATGGGAATCCGGTTTGGCCCTGTCACCATTAGTGAATAGTGGGTATAGCGCACGACACCTGCAAGTTCCCATTCCATGATGGTGCATAGCAGTTCCTGAGTTTTTTTTTCGTCAAGTTCTTTCATTTGTTGTTTTAGATGTAGAATGCCTTAGAGGGCGCTGTTTATAATATCACATTGAAGTTAAAAATGAAAAGTAAGGTGCGGATGGCGCACCTTACCGGAGAGATGTTGTATCTGAGTTAGGGGTTAACTTCTAAGGTTCCAGTAGGAGCAAACACTACAGTAAACTTAGCGACTGGTGCTGCACTGTTGCTGCTAGTTTCGGGAGATTTGAGCAGATTTGGCAAAGGAGTTTCTTGGGTGTAATCCTTGGCTGGTTGATTGAGGGGCTCGAAATTGTCGATCGCCCCATCTTGACTTGTAGTGACTCGATAGACTAGATTTTGATGGAACGTAGGGCTAGTTTGCCAACTTCGATCGATGCGATCGTAGACTTTTAGAGCTAGCTCATCTAGTTTTACGCGATCCGTAATTTCTGCTGTCTGATTTGTTCCATCCACCGCCTGAACTTGCTGCTGGCCTGCTGATACAGGTACAGCTTGGACAGTCTTATCTGTAGGGCTACTCGCAATAGCCGTTTCAGTAGACGTATTAGTGGAAGGTACAACCTCTGGAGACTTGTCAGGCAGCTTTTTTTGGCTGTCAACCGCTAAATAGGAATTATTTGCAGCCGGAAGCGCACTGCTACTCGCAATAGCTGGTTGGGCCAGTCCCTTAGCAACAGCATTAGCAACAGCATTAGGGGGATTTTGCCCCTCGATTGTCAAAGACTTGACGTGGGAACCGAGAAACTTTTCTTTTTGGCTGACGCGCCACATTGAGATAGGAAAAGTGACAAAGAAAAGAGTCAAAACTCCCATACTAATCCAAACTATTTTGTGCATCTCCCTGGCTGGGATCGGCTTATTTTTTGTTTCCATCATCAAACCTCGCATTACTTAAGTTAAGGGCAAATATGGGAAGAGAGGATGCCAGGACATAGCTGTCGCAGCAACTAACAAAGCAAACATCCAGAAAAATATGGTGCGACTTTTAATCTGCTGATTTTTCCACAGCAGATGCAGAATTGGCCAACTGACAAGCCAACCGACAAGCAACATAGTTTCTTTGCCCGTATAGCTGCCGATGTTGCCCCACAATTCATCATTAGTCTTGCTTCCGGGAATCCAACTACCGAGGTTCCAAAGCATTTCGTTTATCTCTTTGGATGTGTCCCCTAAATGGTGACTCACCATCATTGTGAAACAACCAATAGCAGCGCTCACTATTGCTGCGGCTGCTGGGCCCGAAACGCTAGGCGCAGTTGCCGAACCCTCAGCTAAACCGTTAGGAAAGTGTTTTAATTTGCTCCAAAATTTTCCGTAAAAAGGTTCATCACCCGCATGACTTTGGCGGGATAATTGTCTGGTCATTTCACAAATCTCCTTTGATAGTTGATAGTTGGTAGGGGCAGTGCCACCCAGCCTTGAGAGTCAATCGATTGAGAGTTGAGAGTTGAGAGTCGCTCGATTGATAGTTGATAATTGGCAAATGCTGACTACAAAGCATGAATTTTAGCAACGCCAATTCCACTTACCATGCCACCCATTGAAAAAAACATTAGCGCCATCAAAGCTACACAGGTTGCGGTTAAAACCGGGCGATTCTGCTTTTCTAAAATTGCATCGCCGTAACTCCACAGAATCCAGGTGCAAGCTATTGCTAATGGCAGGGTAAATAGGACGCTAAACTCGTGATATTCCATCAAAACATACTGCCCTAAAGGCGAGTTTTCTTTCAGCCAAGCCCGTGCTCCGCCAAATTCCAGGCCGGCCCGATAACGCATATAAGCCCAATTGCCGGTAGCTATGGCTAAAAAGCTCAAAATAGATGACCAAAAGGCTAATGTACGCATTTGCGGCAAGATTTTACCGGCACCCCGCAGCAAGGGGAAAGCTAAATGTCCCGTGTAAACCATCACTACCATTGCAAACATTGCGCCTAAGCCGTGAATGGTTCCCATCAATCGTTGCCAATGGCTGGGATGCAGTAGGTTGACTAAAGGTAAAAACAGAAACATACTAGCCGATAAAAAACTCAGTCCGTAGATAGAAACTTGAGCGATATCTAACTGTCTGGGAAATTCAGATGGAACTAAATCGGTAGTTGAGTCTTGGGGTGAGTGCTGCACCACTGGCAAACCTCCTGTAGGTTGTGCGGGAAATTACTTGAGAATAAGCGCATTAGTATTTTGAGTTTCTTGATAATGCAGCTCGTGCGGGCCAAGCCGATCGATCGCACTTTGGCGCGATCGACAACTGCAAACCTACTGCTAACTATATTGAGTCGCAATAAATCGCTCTTTTTAGTTTCTATAACACGCAATACTTTGGCTTTGACTAGCTATCTGCTAATTTCACTGCTGCGGTAGTCAAAAACTTAATGCAATTTATTCTCAAGAGTTGAGAATAAAACCAATGATAGATTTTCAGTATATTCTTTATATTTTTTTAATATTCTTGTTTTAGCTGGACGGTGAATACAATTTTGGAGTTGAATCGCTAAACAAATATTGATAATTCTTATCAAAAAGCTTTAATGTGCAGGCTGTCTGTAAAATATCCGAATAATTCTTCAGGATTATTTAATGTAAAATTTCTCATCCTCAAAATTGTGCCCGTGAGGCGGTAATCTATATCCAATAAGCGATCGCCCGCCACCAATCCCCCGATCGCTCGATCCCAGAAATACCCCCACAGGGGATGGTAAATTTTTGTGAAAAATAGTTGACTAAAGGGCTGGAACTTCTCTCGTTTGGGATACATCAATGCACATACCTGATGGTTTTCTTTCACCGCCAGTAGCCGTTGCCACCGGCATAGCAAGTGCAGCAGTAATTGCAGTTGCCCTGAATCGAACCCGCGCGAGTCTGGGACTCCGACAAGCCCCAATCATGGGCTTAACCACAGCTTTCGTGTTTGCAGCCCAGATGATCAACTTTCCCGTAGCCGGCGGCACCAGCGGCCACTTGTTGGGAGGAGCGCTGGCATCCGTCGTTTTGGGGAACCCTTGGGCGGCAACTTTGGCAATGAGCACGGTTTTTATAATTCAGAGCGTCTTGTTTGCTGACGGGGGCATCACCGCCCTGGGAGCCAATATTTTTAACATGGGGCTAGTTGGCATTTGGGTGGGCTGGTGGCTGTTGCAGCCATTGCAGCAACTCTTGGGAGGTTCCAGAAATCGTTTGCCCCTAGCCGCGGGCATCGCCGCTGGCCTCAGCGTCGTGGCTGCTTCGATTAGTGTGGCGATCCAATTGGCAATTTCTGGTACAGTAGGGCTCAATATCGCATTGCCAGCAATGGTAGGCGTACATATTTTAATTGGCATTGGCGAAGGGGTAATTACAGGCGGCGTGTTAACTTATCTCGTCAAAGTACGGCCGGATTTACTGCCGGGACAACAGCCACAATTGCAGAAATGGGTAGTGCCAGTAATCGGAGTGTTATTAATTTCGGGCGTGCTTTCACTGTTCGCTTCAAGTTGGCCCGACGGGTTAGATTCGGTAGCGGAAAAATACGGCTTTAAAGATAAAGAAGCTGTGGCGATCGAAAATCCTACTCCTTTAGCAGATTACACAGTTAAAGGATTAGAAGAACAGCCTATTGGTACTAGCATTGCTGGACTTTTAGGGTCTGCCTTCAGCTTCGGCGCGGCTTTTGGGATTGCTCAGTTGGTGGTAAAACCTAAAGATGTCTAAACTCTCCATACCTTTTCGATTGCGGCTGTCTTTGACAATGGTCATCGGCATTGGTTTTATGAAGACAGGCGCTTGGCTGTGGCTGGGGATTTATGGGGCGATCGCACTTTTTTGGTCGTTTTGGCTCAGGGCTCCGGTGCGAACCCTAGCGCAACTGTTGGGAGCAGAATTGATTTTTCTCTCCTTATTAGTGCTGCCCCAAGGTTGGGAACGTGCCAGTTTTTTGTTGCTGCGTTCCCTAATTTGCCTGCTAATTATGAACAGTTTTCTGCTAACTTTGCCACCCCACAGTTTCGGAATCGCCCTCAAAGGATTACCCCTACCAGCAGGTTTGCAAGAGATTGTACTTTTAACAGGACAATACTTAGAAATCCTGCTGTCCGAAGTCAACCGCATGAAAATATCAGCCCAACTCCGGGGCTTGTCCGGTACCGGAGGATGGCTGCGCTACGCCAGTGCTTCCATGATCGGAGCGCTTTATTTGCGAAGTCTCGATCGGGCAGAAAGAGTACACGCAGCCATGCTAATTCGCGGGTATCAAGGAGCTTTACCTGCCGACTCAAAATCAACACCAAAAGAGCGACTCTGGCTGACACTAGCAATTTTAATCGCAGCCGGATTAACAACAGCTTCTTACGGTTATTCGTAATTGGGCATTGGGCATTTAACTGGTTCCCAGGCTCTGCCTGGGAATCCATATCCAGAGGCTCTGCCTCGCTTCTTGCGGAGGAAAATTGGAGGCAGAGCCTCCCGATCTGCGTTCCCAGGCAGAGCCTGTGAACGAGTAGAATTGGTAATTGATTAATTCATTCCTCTACCTTTTGCCTTCTCCCTTCCCCTCTCTGCGCCCTCTGCGCTCTCGGCGGTTAAATACTCTTAATCCTAAAATCGAGGAAAATAAAAATTGACTATACTCAAATCCGTGCCAACAATCGAAGTAGAAAATTTAGTATTCGGATATCCCGCTCAAAAGCCAGTATTGCGGGGAATTTCTTTTAGTTTGCAACCGGGAGAAAGAGTTGCTCTACTCGGCCTGACAGGTGCTGGTAAAAGCACTTTGCTCGAAAACTTGATCGGATTAAAAATGCCTCAAGCGGGCGAGATTAGAGTGCAGGGAAAAAAGTTGGAAGAGGCCACTTTATCGCAGGCGCGCAGGCAGATTGGATTTTGCTTTCAAGACGCTAACGATCAGCTATTTATGCCGACTATTTTAGAGGATGTCATGTTCGGGCCGCGCAATTACGGAGTGCCGCCGGGAGTTGCGCGCGATCGAGCTTTATCGCTATTAGACGAATTTGGTTTAGTAGAATTTGCCAACCGTTCGGCCCACGAACTTTCAGGAGGCCAAAGAAGGTTAGCAGCCTTGGCAGCAATTTTAGCATTAGAGCCGGCAATTTTGATCTTAGACGAGCCGACCAACGGACTCGATCCCTCGTGGCGGCGTCACTTGGCTAAGGTTTTGTCCCAATTGCCGATCGAGGTAATTTTGATCGCTTCTCATAATTTGAATTGGATCGGAAAAACGACTCAAAGGGCGTTAGTTTTGGCGGATGGTGAGATTAAAATTGACAGAAAAACCCAAGATTTGCTGGCAGATAAATCAACTCTCGAATATTACAATTTGCCGCCAGATTGGTAATTAGCCATTGGTCATTAGTCATTACATAAAGCAGTGATAACTAACCACAAGCGATGGTAACGCTTGGGTGGCAATTACAGGCAATATATATCTGTAATTACAGCTCGAATTTGCGGACTGCTTCATTGTACAGGTGAATAGCTAAATCGCAAATAATTTGTTCATTTTGAAACTCACTTCCTAACTTCTGTTTTGCCGTTTGAACACACATTTTCATCAACTCTGATGAACTTTCGATGTGAAGTGCGATCGCCCTTTGCTTTTGGTCAAAGCCGACCTCGATTTCCGCCAGCCTTTTGACCGATTGACAATTCGCAGATTGCTCTAAATTTGCCGCCATTCTTTCCTGCTTTCTCCTTTGGACTTCCTCGGAAAAACCTGCAGCAATGAGCCCCGCAGGTAACGCAAAAATTCCAATTCCCAAAAATGCTAATATTGCTCCTAACAATTTCCCTAAAGGAGTGATTGGATAAATATCACCGTAACCGACAGTAGTTAAGGTCACAACTCCCCACCACATTGCATCGGGAATGCTCGCAAAAGTTTCGGGATGCGCCTCGTATTCAACAAAATACATGACGCTAGAGGCAAATATTAACAGAATAAAAACTGCAAAGGCGGTGGCAATTAACTCCTCTTTTTTATCGTACAATACTGCTCCCAGAGTTCTGATTGACTCAGAATAACGGCTCAGTTTTAGCAACCGCAACAAGCGCAGAACACGAATTAAATTAACGAAGTTGAAACTAGGAAATAACAGCAAGAAGTAAAAAGGTAAGATGGAAATTAAATCTATCAAACTTAGCGGTGTCAGAGCATATCTCAATCTTCCCCAAAGCGGGTGGCTGTATCTGCGATCGACTGTAGACACCCACAGTCTCCAAATATATTCTATTGTAAATACTAAGGAGGAAACAATTTCGATTTTTGCCAAAAGCGATGTGTGTTCTGGCGACAATGTGGGCGAAGTAGAAGCAATAAAAGCTGCGACGTTTATCAGAATTAAACAAGTTATAAAAACATCATCTGCTAAACTGTATAAATTGCTTGAGTCTGACGTTTCTAAAATTTCCTAAATTATAGTTTTGAGTTGTTTACGCATCTGAGTTTCTCCTAAAAAATTAGCAGTTAATGCTCGCGCTTTACTACAGTCTAAGCAATTGGATTCAAAAAATTAAGCAGGAGTTGCCCTCAAGCTCAAAAAATGGTTTCTTGAGAGAGGCTCTTGTTACGAAATTCAATATTTCTCATGGAAAGTGGGTTGTTTGGGGCAGAGGCAACGGCGTTCTAGTAAAATTTAGAGTTGATCGGGAAAGAATTTCCCACTATTACTGGGTTTGCAGGCAAAAATCATGAAGGTAGCCGTATTCAGCACTAAATCCTACGATCGCACATTTCTGGAAGCAGCGAATGTCGGCGGCAAACACGATTTAGTTTTTTTTGAACCGCGTCTGAACCTGGAAACCAGCGTTTTGGCTGCTGGATTTCCGGCAGTCTGCGCGTTCGTGAACGACTCCTTGGACGCGAAAACGCTGCTTAGCATTGCCGAAAAAGGCGTCCGCTTGCTGGCCCTGAGATCGGCCGGATTCAATCACGTCGATTTAGCAGCAGCGAAGGATTTAGGCTTAACTCTCCTGCGAGTTCCTGCTTATTCTCCCTACGCAGTGGCCGAACACGCAGTCGCTCTGATTTTGTCCCTCAACCGCAAAATCCACCGGGCCTACAACCGCGTCCGCGAAGGCAATTTCGCCCTAGACGGCTTGTTGGGTTTTGACCTCCACGGCAAAACGGTGGGAATCGTCGGAACAGGCAGAATTGGCGCAATTACTGCTCAAATTCTGCAGGGATTCGGGTGTCGCCTGCTGGGATACGATGTTTACCAAAACCCGGATTGCCTCGCCCTAGGCATGGAATACGTCGCACTCCCGGAACTCTTCGCCGCCTCTGATATTGTCAGCCTCCACTGTCCGCTGATACCGGAAACTTACCATTTAATCGGTGCAGAGGCGATCGAGCAAATGAAACCGGGAATGATGCTGATCAATACCAGCCGCGGTCAGTTGATTGACACTAAAGCTGTTACCAAAGGGCTGAAGTCGGGTAAAATTGGCTACCTCGGCTTAGATGTGTACGAACAAGAGACGGATCTGTTTTTTGAGGATTTGTCAAATCAGGTCATTCAAGACGACGTTTTTCAGCGTTTGCTGACTTTCCCCAACGTCCTGATTACCGGACATCAAGCTTTCTTCACCGAGGAAGCTTTGAAAAATATCGCCGAAACCACGATCGGCAATATCACCGACTTTGAACAAGGACGCCCTTGCCCGAATCAAATCGACCTCGATCGAGTGAAAAAATGAGTCAAAAGAGCGATTTGGCAACGAGGGAAATTGTTTAAAATCAAGTCATATCGTTATTTTTGCTTGCAATTTGTGAAACTCTGCCTTAGTCTCATCAATTAGTCCCTGCAGCGGGGATGCTGTGCTAATTGCCGGAGAATTATACTGGCAGCAATTCACAGCCTGCAATTTTACCTGACAACGGAGGAAGTATTCAATGACACAAGCTAACTTTTCTGACGACGCACAAACAGTCACTGAAATCGTCACAGTAGACCTGGTGGCTGACCAACCGGGGGTCATGACTACAGTGACAACCACAGAAACACCGGCCAGCCAGTTCCAAGATATTAAAGACCAAGTTCTTACAATTTTGTCGGAACTCCCAGCCTATCTATCCAATTTTTTTGCTGACTACCAAAAGCCCCTCATAACTGTTGGTTTAATTCTGGCAGGCGGTATTAGTATTAAGGTAATGCTGGGAGTTTTAGGTGCTCTTAATGATGTCCCTTTGGTAGCTCCAGTTTTTGAGTTGATTGGCATGGGATATACGGGTTGGTTTGTTTACCGCTATCTGCTCAAGGCTTCCGATCGCCAAGAGTTGTTAACGGAAATTGATTCTTTAAAAGAACAAGTTGTAGGTAAAGATTCTTAGAGGAAGTCATTAGTCATTAGTCATTGGTCCTTGGTTATTTGTTATTTGTGAGTGTCTACCAATCACCGATAACACATAACCAGCAACCAATGCCCAATGCCCTGTTTTGCCAATGCTCAATGCCCTATACCCGCTCTCAATTTGGATGGCAAACTTGTTGCAAAGTGGCGGTAAAGTCGGGGTAGGAAATGGCAGCGGCTTCTGCCCGGTGAATGTTAGTAATACCTGTGGCGTTGAGCGCTGCGATCGCCAAACTCATCGCTATTCGGTGGTCGGTGTAGCTGTCAACATCCGCGCCGGTCAAAGGAGTTCCCCCGGTAATTTCTAAACCGTCGGGTAACTCGGAAATTTGGGCTCCCATGCGGTTGAGTTCTGCAGCAGTCACGGCCAGCCGATCGCTCTCTTTGACCCGCAACTCGGCCGCATCTCGAATTATTGTAGTACCGGACGCAAAGATCGCCGCTACCGCCAAAATCGGGATTTCGTCAATCAGTCGGGGAATTAAGTCGCCAGCAATGGTGCATCCCCGCAATTGGCCGGAACTGCGAACCAAAATATCCGCTACCGGTTCCCCAGCCGCCTCTCGCTGATTTTGCAGTTCAATGTCGGCGCCCATCATCTCCAAAGCTTCCAAAATGCCTGTACGAGTGGGGTTGACGCCGACATTTTCGACTACGAGCTCGGAACCCGGGACGATCGCCCCAGCAACTAGCCAAAATGCGGCCGAACTAATATCCCCCGGTACAATCACATTCTGCCCTTGCAGTTGTGTCGGCCCAGTGACTGTCACGCTGCAAGTTTCTGGATCGACGCTCAATTGGGCTCCAAACGCTCGCAGCATCCGCTCGCTGTGATCCCGCGACAGAGCGGGTTCTGTGACTGTAGTTTCTCCGCTTGCCATCAAACCGGCGAGCAATATGCAAGATTTAACTTGAGCCGAGGCGATCGGAGAATGGTAGTGAATCGGTTTTAACTGCTGTCCCAGTATCCCTAAAGGAGCTAAAGAATTACTTTTTCGTCCCCAAATTTGCGCTCCCATTTGTTGCAGCGGTTTAATGACGCGCGACATGGGGCGCGATCGCAGAGAACTGTCACCCGTTACCGCATAAAAACGGCCCGGATGAGAGGCTAAAATTCCCAACATCAGCCGCATCGTCGTGCCGGAATTGCCAGCGTCCAAGACTTCTACAGGCTCCTCTAACTCGCCAATTCCGACGCCCCGGACCCTCACCCGTTCCGCGTTGAGTTCAGAAACTTTGGCTCCCAAGAGCGAGAAACATTTAGCAGTGCTGCGGGGGTCTTCTCCTAGAAGTAGTCCCTCAATAGTAGTTTCACCTTGGGCGATCGCACCCAACATCAAAGCTCGGTGAGAAATCGACTTATCGCCGGGAACTCGAATCCTCCCCACCAGCGACAAGCCCGAGGCCGGTTTTTGAATGCTTAAAGTTTGAGTTTTGTCAAGAAGCGTAGTAGTTATAATGTCAGCTTGCATTGAGATAAACTAGGATTAGATGGCGTTAGCTATCCTACCTTTTTCTCAGTCCTAAGTTAGTCGTCTTTTGTACGGCGTGCGGGTTTTTTCCCAATGTGTCCGGTTAACTTAAAGGCTGATTAAACTCGCCCGCAGACTCCGCTGTCAGTTCTCGATGACACGGGAGTGCGGACGCAACGGCACGGATTTCACATTAATTTCACAAATATTATCCGTGTATCTGCTTAGATTTCATGTCCGGCTCTGAGTTATCGACCAGATGATTGAAGTTTGACTGAACAATTTTAGATTTTCGAGAGCGAGTTGTAGATTTTTCATTTTGTTAAGCAAAAGCTCCGGAATTTGGAACCCAGCCCATCTAAAATCTAAAGTCTAAAATCTCAAATCTCAAACCGCCCGATCCACCACAACTCCTAAACTTTTATTTATGCTGACCCATCACCGCAAGCCTGTAAGTTTATCGCTGGTATCCACAGATTTACCTTTGTGGTCAGTCGTTGAAACCGCTGCTACGGTTTATCAAAAAGACCAGGAGCGCTTTCACTTGTTGTTGCACGAACCAGCAATAATCGATCGCGAATTTTCCGACGGTTCCAACGAATCTGCCGAGCAAGTTACAATCTTACCCCCAACTACAAAACCCCGGTTGCTCTGGCTAGAAGTTTCGCCCTATCGAGTCATTATGACGATGCAAGGAAACGGCAAATACAGTTACCGCCACTGCTGGGAACGAGGAATGTACGGCCTGAGCCGTTATTGGCTTCAGGGTGAATCCTTGGCGACTCCCGAACAGTTGCGACTCCGCAACTTCACTCGCAACTTGACGCTGACAGGGAAGCCGGAACCGGATCACTTGCAGTTAGAATACGAGTTGTGGTCGGAGAAAGTGCAACTCGGTCGCTATATTTTGAATCTAGAAATTCATCACTAAATTGGGTAATTGCAAAGGGAGCATCTCAGTTTTGTAAAAAGCATTTTTTTTATTGTAGTGCGAGCGTCCCCGCTCGCGTATTGTACAATACGCGAGCGGGGACGCTCGCACTGTAAATGCAAAACTGAGATGCTCGCATTGCAAAGGGGTAGATAGTAGGTGAAGGCGACGCATTCCTCAAATTCATTCACCCGCTGTGCGTTGTTGGGGTTTGCGCGGCCATCTCAAAATTCAAAACTCTTACCCTTTAGCGATCGCCCTTACAATAATTAATCAGTTTGCTAGTCAAAGCGTCTTGATTGGCGGCTGCTTGATTCGCCTGTTGGCCGGCTCTAATAATATCTGCTTGAGCTGTTTGGATTTGCTCTCGACCTTCTATACTTGTAGAAGCGAGATTTGCAGCCTGAAGACTTTTGCTTATGTCGCCGAGTGCTTGACTAATTTCCTGGAAGGATTTAACCGATGGCTGCCGAATTTCTTTGAGGGTTGAATCTGTTATTTGCAGCTCCTCAAGTTCATTCGCTATCAGGTTCAAATTTTTAGCTAAGTTGTCGGTCGTTGCAGCATCGTTGCTGTCTTTATCAACATCAATGAGAGCGTTGCCTTTGTTGACAATTTCAGTAAATTTAGTACACTGGACAGTTCGACTCTCGCTGCAACTAACCGTCAGCGTACAGCAAGCAACAACTATCAGGAGGATGGCAATCTGTTTGCGAAAAAAGTACATGAACCCTCGGTTGCAAAAAAAGTAGATTCTGGGATTTTATAGTAGAGTGCGTCACTCGATTTTCGATTTTCGATTTTCGATTTTCGATTTACTTGCGACATTGAATCAAAGGAGCTGGAACTTTGGTCTAAAATTAGGGATTGTCCACAAGGCGAGTGTACGCGGCACAGTATCCGTTTTTGGGTGTGTCAGCGATTAGCCGATATATCGACTGTCGAAAAACTTTCGCGGCCTTCAGACACGCTCTACTAAGCTAAACTACGTACCTGTTTAGGAACTATGGTCAAAAACAGCAATAACCTAAAGAAGGGAAGCATTTGGGGATATCTTACCCTGCTTTTGCCTATTTCCTTGACGGCGGTTGCCAGTTTCGAGTCGGGAAGGATGTTTTGGGCGATCGCCACCACAGCGGGCATTGCTTGGGCTTACAAGCTCTATCAGCAGCAGCAAAAACACAAACTCGCTCATTTAGACTCGGTTTTCTACAAGTTGATCAAGGAAAATCAAGGGCGAGTTACGGCTTTGGATTTGGCGATGAATGCAAAACTGCCCGGAGAAAAGGTTCAAGAGTATCTCGACGAACGAGCCTCTGAGTTTGCCGCAGATTTTGAAGTGACGGAACAAGGCGGAATTTTGTATTATTTTCAAATAGCTCCAACTGTCAATCAAAGCGAAACAGCTAATGCGGCAATAGCTGTTCAAGAGCCTCCCACAAATCGGGAAAAAACACAAGAGAAAAAACCAAATTTATTCCCCATTGCTCAAACCAAGACTCCTCAAAAGCCCAAAATCTCTTTTACCCAGACGGAACTATCTCGCAGGTTCAAAGTTCACGCAAGTACGATCGGCAAGTGGAAACTTAAGCCAGAGTTTGCTCAGTGGAGCCGCGAAAAAGACCCGGAGGATCTCGCCTGGGAATATTCTACAGAAAACAAGCGATTTTATCCCAAAGATTGAGTGCCTCCGGTATTTACCAAAATATCTCAAGAAACCCGGTTTCTACGACGCTCTGCGGTTGCTAACGGAGAATTTGGCAAGAAACCGGGTTTCTGAGACTTGAGTGCGTCCAGGACTGATTTTACTGCGGTTGACCAAAAGCATCCAGGATACCCGCCACGTGATTCATTCCGAAAGCAGACTCAGAACCCAGAAATAAAAAACCTGTATCCGATGAAACTTGCCCCCGGAATTTATCTCGCGCAAGTCAATGCTGCAATTCTTTAATCTAAAATCTAAAATCTAAAATCTAAAATCGATTGACCGCGCGATCTCTTTAGGTTATTTTAAGTAAGATCGTCTTTTGCTGAGTTTGCCAAGTAAAAATCGGTAAGTTCGATCGTCATATCTGTTTCTTTTTCTCCTATGTCCAAAACAACCTTGCGAGTAGTCGCCCGCCTCGCCGCCTTTCCCGACAAAGTAGCAGAACTTAAATCTCTGCTGCTGAGCATTATAGAACCAACTCGCAAAGAAAAAGGCTGCATCAAATACGAACTCCTGCAAAATCAAGCCGATCCCACAGATTTTACCTATGTTGAAGAGTGGGAAAGTGCTGATTTGCTGGAACTACATCTCGGTTCAACTCACATTCAAGCCGCAGTGCAGAAATTAGACGGTTTGGCCGTTGGGCCTCCCGATATCCGCCGCTATGAATTGCTAGCTTAATCGGGTTTTTATAGCAATTTGATTAATGTTTGTGAATTAGCTTCTATTTCTCCAAAGTTTGCGGGGAACCCTACATATATAGGTTCTGCGTAAGTCCAATTCTACTCACATCTTGCACTATTCTCGCTGAACAGGCAAGATGCCTGTTCCACAAAGAGTAGATTTTCTTGTGGAACAGGCATCTTGCCTGTTCAAAAAAAAATTATTGACAAGGGTGCAAGATCTCAGATTCTACTAACTTCGGAACAGGCAAGATGCCTGTTCCACAAAGAGTAGATTTTCTTGTGGAACAGGCATCTTGCCTGTTCAAAAAAGGATTATTGACAAGGGTGCAAGATATTAAATTTTACTAACTTCGGAAAAATTTATGACATTAGCAACAATAAAACAGTTATTTATTTATCCAATTAAAGGGCTGACACCGCAAGAAATGTCGGAGTTTGCTTTAACAGAAGGACACGGAATTAAGGGCGATCGAGCTTTTGCCTTAATGTTTGCAGATAATCTGGAAGCTGCAAAGATGCCAGCCCAAAATATGCCTTGGATGAGCAAAAAAAATTTTGCTGTCCAAAACGATTGGCCTTTGTTAGCAGCTTTAGAATGTGATTATCAACCGGAAACGGCCGTTTTAACAGTCAAGCGTGAAGGAGTTGCAGTGTTATCGGCCGAAACGAACACAGCAGCGGGGCGCGATCGCATCGGCAGTTTTTTCACAGAATATTTGGCAGCAATTGAACCCACAAAAGAAGCGAGACACCCGCAGTTTGCACCTTTGCAATTAGTCGGCGACACCAGCGGCGAAACTCGTTATCCCGATCGAGAACCCGTACACATTTCTTTACTCAGTCAAGCCACATTAGACCAATTAACAGAAATCGCTCTTCAAAACATTGACGTGGGCCGATTTCGCCCGAACATTGTGCTAGAAGGCATGGAAGCTTGGTCAGAATTTGAGTTGATCGGAAAACAGTTTCAATTAGGCACGGCGCTCATAGAAGTTACAGCACGAATCGGTCGCTGTGTCAATATAGAAGTGAATCCAGAAACAGGCGATCGGGATATTTCCTTACTCAGTTTACTGCAAAAGGAATTCGGTCACGCACAAACTGGAGTTTTAGCCAAAATTATCAACAGCGGCACAGTTAAAATCGGCGATGTTTTGACTTCTTGAGGACTCTCGTACTCCGACAAAAGAAACCGGGTTTTTGACCGAATCTCCCGGTTTCTCGGCCCCTGTAAATAAATCCTAAAAAAGCGACATCAAGATGGTGAATACTGGGTAACTTCCTCTACCGATAAACTCAGCGCCCCAGCCACTTGCTCTGTATTCAATCCCATTGCCAACAATCTAGGGATGGCATCCCGCCGTGCTTGCGCTTCTGTATTAGCTCGTTGCTGTTCGACATCAGCCCGTTGCTGTTCGACATCAGCCCGTTGCTGTTCGACAACAGCTCGTTGCTGTTCGACAACAGCTCGTTCTGTACCTGTCAGCAGCAAATTGCCCTCGCTGTCCCACCACCGCAGCCACAGCAGTGTCTGGTTTTGATAACTACCTTGCCACAGTCCTAATTCTACGCCCATTGGCGCGATCGGATAATGACCGCGATCGTTCGGAAGCAACAGTTGATAAGACCCATTGTTCAGACTGTAAACTTCCAGCCTGCCACTATTAATCTCATAGATGCCATAAAACGGAATCCGCATGATCCGCTCATATACCCAAAACTTCCCAGGCCTTTGCGTCGCTCCAACTTCCGAGTACGATAGTGGCGTTGTGTCCCGCTCATCTAAACCATCTCCTGATGCGAACTCCAAAGCAATCATCGGAGCCATGAATTCCCGCCACAGCACGTAAGAGCGGCGGATCTGATTTCCTAGTGTTGGTGGCACATTCGGCACGTAGAACCAGTCTGGAGCTTCTGCTCCCTTTTCAAGCGGGTCAGTTTCTCGCCAATAGATGCCACAGTCTTGCCCTATAGCATATTGTCCATCGGGATGAAGCCCTTGCAACACCGACCCGATCGAATCAGTCAAAATAATACTCTGGGGATGCTCCTGAAAATTCTTCACAAAAGTGCCGTCTTCCTCTGGCAGTTGAGTGTGGTCGGGAAAAGGAGAGGGAAGGACAATTTTTTCGGTTGCCTGAGTCATGCGACCTCTCAAATATTGCAGCTTACCTGAATATCTTAACTCATTCTGCTTCCGGCACCCTCACCTTATTACCAATCAAGTTCAGAAAACTCGTTCCAAAATGTTGAATCTCCAAAAAATTAGCATAAGCAGGAGTTGACTTGTAAACTCTAAAAGTCCGCATAATTCCTAAAGTCGCCGCGCTTTCCAGCGGGCCGATAAAGCTAGTATCCCTATCCAAAAAATGAGACTGCTTAGCCCAGTGTGCCATCTGTTCCGCATTCAAAAAATAGCAGCCGGAATGAGGATTCAACGCCCGCTCAAAAGCGATTTTTTGTTCCATGATTTTTCCCGTTAACTGCCGCTGCTCCTCTACATTTTGAAACGGAGAAGTCGCTGAGTCTGCTAAATCACCATCAACATATGCTTTAAAAACCGCGCCTTTAGGCGCTATTTCATAGCGATTCGGTTGCAGCAAATTCCCATTTCCTCCGTGATGCGTAAACCACTTTAATTTACTAAAAAACCACGGATCATGTAGAACTAAATCATCTTCCAAATAACAGAAATAATCGTATTTGTTAAGACACGCTCGCAAAACTGCTTGACACTCAAACCCCAAAAGCAGCGGTTCGCATTTGGTAGCGTGGTGCATAAAACATCTGGGCTGCACTGGCAGTTGAGGCAACAGATGATAACCTTGAGTAGTGCAAACAACAATGTCAATTTCGTGCTGTTGAGATTGATTTGCTGGGATAGTTGCACATTCGCTAATGTCAATCATGGACTGAGATTTGCCGTACAAAGCTTGCAGCGCTGTCACGCAAGCGGTTAAAGCATTTAGTCGTGGTTGCGGATCATTTCGCTGGGAAGCGTGTTTCCCGTCGCCACTGGGATTGTAAAAGTGAGCAATAGTGAATAGAATTCGCATTGGTGTGGAGTAACAATTAGAAATTAAACAATAAAACAGAACGATCGCACAATAACCCTATAAATCTTACCGCACTTAGTCACCAAATAACTCCGGCAGGCGATCGCGCAACTCAGCATTTAAACGTGGCAACTCGTCCCGCATCTGTAAGTACCAATCTCGGCGCTGCCGGTAGTGCCCGCACAGCAAGCGGTTGTCCCGCACCCATTGGTAAGCATTCGCGGCTATTTTCCGGCGCCGAGAAGTGTCAGAAATCAGCGAATTTAGTTTGGTTTCAAACTCTTTTTCATATCTATAAATCAATCCGGTTTCACCTTCGACTATGGAATGTTCGTACACAGTGGGACTTGCCAGCACCGCTACTCCCCGCGCTGCACATTCAATAAATTTTAAGTCGGATTTCATTTCGTTAACCGGGTTGGAAACAAGCGGTAGCAAAGCTATATCGCAACTGTACATGATTTCTTGATACCGTTCGTAACTGCAAAACGGTTCAAATTCTTTTTGCTGTATTTTCAAGGATTCAAAAAATTTTCGGTCGTGGATTACTTTAACTCGAATCCGGTGCTTGTGTGCGACTAAAACTCGATTGAGTGCTGCCATAATCGGCTGCCAATCTTTTTCGCGGTTGAGTGCACCAAAAAAAATTGTGACTGTATCTTCTGTCGGATAAATTCGCGCCGGAGGTAGATAAGCTAAGTGATTGGGAAATACAGCCACATTTGGATTGTATTGGCGCAAAATTTTGGCGAGGGGTTCTGTAGAAGTTTGAACGCAGTGACAGCCGCGATAGCTGAGGTAATTATTATCTGCATATTCGCGGCGACGAATGGGATTATCGTCAATTTCAGCTACTATTAAATAGCCTTGTTTAAGCAGTTCTTTGAGTTGGGGAATATAGCCGGGATATTGCATGATTGTCCGCTGCCAGATGAAGACTTTTTCTTCTCCCAGCAGCGGCGGAATTAATTCTGCTGTTTTCACGGCGGATACGGTGCGGACACCGGGAATTGTAGCGCTAAATTTGTCCGGTTCCAAAACTCGCACACGATCGCACCCTGTAGGAGCCATAATGATAGTCTGAATCAGCAGTCTGCGCGCAGGTACGGTCGATTTGGTCGATCGCACGATATAATGTTCAGCACCGGTTTCCGTAGCAAAACTGCTCGATGTTAGCTCTAAAGCCTGTACCATTGGATGCAGCAATTGCTGAAACTGGACAAAATTTTCGGTTTTGTGTCCCTTCCCTTGAAATTCATAAACCTGCAATCCGGCTTGAGCAAATAGTGATTTAATACTTTCTAGGGTAAACCAGTGCTGCATCTTGTTGTCGGGATTCTCCCACTGTCCCCGCAACAGATTGACAATTCGCCGCCAGTATTGAACATTAGGGATTCTAGCGAGAATTTGCCCCTCTGGATTCAGCAAAGCACTGTACTGCTTGAGCACTTCCCAAGGGTTTTTGAGATAGGGTAGCAAGTCACCAAAAACCAAACAATCGACGGTTCCTGGGGCGATGTCGAGACTTTCGAGAGCAATTTCTTCAATATCGGCTACCGTCACCCAGTTTAGCCGATCGACTGCAATTTTAGCTTTTTCTCGATCGCATTCAATGCCAATATACTGACAATGGGGATTGATCAGCTTGTACTGTTCGCCCGTCGAACCCGTACCGCAGCCAATTTCAACAATGACTTTAGCATCCGGCGGTAGCAGCTTCAAGAGGTCGTGGTTGACGCGATCGATCACTTTCTCTAAAATTCCTGATTAGTTTATCGTAAAATAAAACAGAGCAACCCATGCCGACAGACAACCAGCCGAAGGTTAGCATTGCGATGCCAGTATACAATGGCGATCGGCACATTTGTCAAGCACCCAATTTTCAGTTGCCAACCCTTTCTATTCCCTCTCTTCTCTTCCTCTGCGTTCTCTGCGCCCTCTGCGGTTCACTTAATCTTTTTCACCCATTCTACAAGGATTGCTATATCTTAGCAAATATTGAGCAAAATTATAATTTATTCTCAACCCATACCCTCATTTAGCGCGATTGAGGATCTCAATTAATTCGGCTTTTTTCCCAAAAATAAACCCAACAATTTGCTAAATACATTATAAACTATGAACTCAAGTCTAGGAATTAACATCGCCGGCTACATCAGCGGCGAATTTGGCATAGGAGAAGGTGTCAGAGCAAACATCAGAGCCGCCGAAGCCGCCGGGATTCCCTTCGTCATCAACAATTTTACCCGCAGTCCCCACCGCAAGAAAGACACCACCTATCAAAATTTTAGCCAAGATAATCCCTATCCCGTAAACTTAATTCAAGTCAACGCCGATGAAGTTGCAACCTTTATCAAACATACAGGTTCCAGCTATTTTGAAAACAAATACAATATCGGCTTTTGGGCCTGGGAACTTCCCGCATTTCCCCCAGAATGGCAGCCAGCCTTTAATCACTTTCACGAAATATGGACTTATAGTAACTATTGCGCCGAGGCAATTTCTGCACTTGCGCCCATTCCCGTTATCAAAATCATGCCTAGTATTGCTCTTCCCGCACCTTCCCTGAAAAGAGAAGCACTGAATTTACCTAAAGATAAATTTATTTTCTTGTTTGTATTCGACTTTTCCAGCCGCATCGAGCGCAAAAATACTTTAGCGACAATTCAAGCATTTAAACAAGCTTTTGGGGAAGATAAAAGCGTATTATTGGTCATCAAATCTTCTAATTCCAACCAATTTTCAGCGGCGCAAGCATCCTTAAACTCAACCATAGCAAATAATTCAAATATCAAACATCTAGACGGCTATTTGTCCAAAAATAAACTTAACGGTTTGCTATACAATTGCGACTGTTATGTATCCCTGCACCGCTGCGAAGGATTTGGCTTAACAATGGCTGAAGCCATGTTTTACGGCAAACCCGTAATTGCCACCGGCTATTCATCAAATACAGAATTTATGAATTTCGGCAACAGCTATTTAGTCAAGTATAAGTTAATCCCAATTGAGAAAGATTGCGGGCCTTACAAAAAAGGCAATGTTTGGGCCGAAGCGGATGTGGAACACGCTGCTGATTTAATGCGGCACGTCTTTAACAATTACCGGGAAGCTCAACAAATTGGAGCGATAGCTGCTGATGAAATTAAGACTTTACTGAATCCGCAAGCTGTCGGGAGAAAAATTCAAAACCGTCTCGAATATATTGCCGAAAATACAGATAATTTCAAAAGCTTGGAGCGCGGAATACGGAAAAAGTTCTCTCAGGGGGCGACAGTAAAAAATGCACCACCTTTAGTTAGTATTTGTATTCCGACATACAACGGAGAAGCATTTATTGGGGAAGCAATTCAAAGTGCTTTGGCCCAAACCTACCCTAACATAGAACTGATTATATCCGACGACGGCTCCACAGACCGCACAATTGCGATCGCCCAATCATTCCAATCACAAACCTCAGTCGATTTCCGCATCATACTGCACCGCAACTACGGCTTATCACAAAACTGGAATTTTTGCCTATCCCAAGCAACAGGTCAATACATTAAATTTCTCTTTCAAGACGACTTGCTCGCACCAGAATGTATTGAAAAAATGGTCGCAATCGCCCAACCCAACCCCAAAATAGGTATGGTTTTCTCCCCGCGCGGCATCACCATAGCTGAAGATGAATCTAACCCGATTTTGCGGATAGCTTCCCAATCAATTAAAGATTTGCATAAAAGTTGGTCTAATTTAAAATCTGTTCAGCCCGGAAAAGAATTACTGGCAGATACTAAGTGCTTGAGCAACCCCATCAACAAAATTGGCGAACCGAGTACCGTCTTAATTGCCGCGCGAGTCTTTGAAGAAATAGGATTATTTGATTCGGGATTATCTCAGTATGTAGACTTAGATATGTGGTGGCGAATCATGGGGAACTATCACATCGGATTTGTAGACGAAAAACTGTCCTCCCTGCGGATTCATCCCGAACAACAAACTTGGAAAAACTTCGCGGCTGGGGAAAATCATAAGGATGTAGTCAGATTTTACAAAAAACTCCTAAATAGTCCTGATTACAGTTTCCTGAATCAACAAATCAAACAGACAATCCGCCAAAAGCTGGCATTGAGAACCCAGCCGAGTTTATCGGAATTGTCAGCAATGCTCGATCAATACAAGAAATTCCCCTCAAAACAGCCTCTTCTCGCGCTGCGCCCCTACCGCCAACAGCTAGCTGAATATTGGCTGAATTTGCCAGCGGAAAAATTAGAAACTGCTTACTCGAAAGACATGGGGAAAGCTCATAAATTGCTACTAGATAGCGGCCTAAAGAATGAAACTTTAACTGACGAAGAACAAAGTTTGGTCCAGGAGTTATCATCGAGACTTGCTGAAGGAGGGGAAATTGCCGAGAAGATGCAATATCTCCTCGCAGTGATGCTGTACAGCGACGCTTATCAGTTGCCACTTGATTATAACAATGCAGCGATTCCCCAGTGGTTTTTTGACGACTTTTTGAAATTTATATTTCAGTCTCCCGGTTATTTTAAACTGAGATGTTGGACCCTTGTCAAGAACGGGCAAGATGCCCGTTCCACAAGAGATGAATTTTCTGGTGGAACAGGCATCTTGCCTGTTGCTTCCACAAGAGATGAATTTTCTGGTGGAACAGGCATCTTGCCTGTTGCTTCCACAAGAGATGAATTTTCTAGTGGAACAGGCATCT
>NZ_JAUBOV010000026.1:0-83495 GCF_036700405.1 Microcoleus sp. T3_D1 | reverse complement strand
CTGACTGCTAGTTCAATGCTAGCAAAGTCTTTGAGTTGTTCTTTTGGTGTATTCTTGAGAAGTATGGCGGCAGCAGCTTGCAAATGTTTTTGTAAGATTTTACTTTCTTCGGCTGTCATCTATTTTTCCTTTTATCTTTTGTCCTATTCTCTCATACTTTTTCTCTGAGTATTTCTACTTATTGCATAACTGAGATGCTCCCACAAGAAATCCGTTAATCTATCAACAGCTCGATCGCGCGATTCGGCTTTGGCTAGATTGGGGCTGCTGAGGACAAGGGCGATCGCCACAGCACCAACCATTGAAAATCTTGAGACAGACTTAATTGATAACCACTCGATTAGCATAGTGATTTGGTGTTAATTCCTACTTCCAGCCCAACCACCGGAGCACGGGCACAACTAAATAATGACTAACTCCCAAACAAAGCCCGATCGCACTTCCCAACAAACCAAAAAACACAATTGAGCCCCAAACTTGCAGCCAGCCGAAGGTAACGTTAGACAGTGACAAAATCCCAAAGAAACTCCCCGGAAAAATGTTCCACGCATTCAGAAACAGAAACATTCCCGTAGAGAAAACAGCCACTACCAAAGCGTGAACTAATTGATGACTCCGCAAACCCATTCCCACAGTCATAGAGGCGATCGCAAAAGCTCCCAAAATAACCCCCTGCACACCACTAGAAGCTGTTGCTTCCATCCAGCACAAACCCGCCAACAAATAGCCCTGAGCTCCCATTAATCCAGACAGCCAATACTGTTTTTGCTGGCGAAAACTCCCCGCATCCGTCAAACCGATCGCAGTTCCGAACCCCGCAAATCCAAACAGCAGCACTTCCGGCCCGACAGCGAAAGTCATATTAGGAATTAATTGCTGCAAACCTTCATTTAGAAAACTGGCAATTTCCGGGCCAATAGGCGAAGCATAACCCAAAACCAAACCGCCGATCGCCCCCGCACTTCCACCAACGGCACCCAGCACCATTTCCCAGCCTGTATCCAGAGAAGCTACCACGATTTGGGCGATCGCGCCGAACAGCACAACCATCAAACTTCCCGTTTTTTGCGCCCCCGCCACCACTACTTGCCGGCAGAATTCTACAATAGCTTGACCCATTGGGGCGATCGCGATTTTGCCCTTACTCCTAGCATAAATCTCCTGCAAACGCGCCCGAACATCGCCAGCAGTCGCCGGACGTTCCCGCAGGTTCGATCGCACCATATCGTCCAACAAATTCGCCAAAGGCGGACTCACAGATACAATGTGGCGCCATCGCAACTCCCCCGTCATCGGATCTTCAATTTCCGCCGGATACTTCCCTGTCAGCAAGTGAATGCAAGTCCGCCCCAGCGCATAAAAATCCGTTGCCGGCACTACACCGCCTCCCACAATTTGTTCCGGCGGACTGTATCCGGGCGAAATCAACCGCGTCGAACTCGGAGAATCTTTCCCCACCGGTTCGACACCGCCCATGTGTTTAACTCCCCCAAAGTCGATCGTCACCAATTGCAGTCCGCCCAAACCCTTGCTAAGCAGAACTTGGGGCGATTCCGGGTCTCGCAGCATCAAATTTGAGGGTTTAATGTCGCGGTGAATAATCTGACTCCTGTGCAACTCCTCTAAAATTTCCACAGCTTGACTCAGCCAACTAAACACCCATTCCTGCGGACATCCTTGAGGGTGCTCGTCGAGAACCTCTTCTAAAGTTTTGCCGTGAATCTTTTCCATTACCAAACAAGGCAGCTGCTTCGCCGCAGGATTTCCCTCGCCGCCTGCAAAATTTTGCGTTTGGACGTGAAAATAACCGTCAGCATCCACTCTAGGGACGCCTGGGTGCTGCAAATGGGCCAAAACCCAAGCTTCTTGCTCGAACAGTTTCAGCGCTTTCGGGGCAGTTTCGAGCAACACTTTCAGGACGCGCTCGGTTTCAGTTTCTTTGTCCCAAACTGTGAAAATTGCTGCAAAACCCCCGGAAGCGAGGCTTTCTAGAGGCACATAGCGATTTTTTAGCTGCAGCGGAGCCCCGCAACTATGACAAAAATTGTTGCCCCAAGTCTGAGGGTAGGGCCTTGGGCAATCTGGATTGATGCAGTGGACGGCTTTTGAAGGGGGGTGAGGCACAACCAGAGTAAAAATGGGGCTAAATATCCATAGTAGACTTACGCGCCGCTAACGCAGAAACCCGGTTTTCAGCCTGGTCAAATGGCTGTAACGACGGATTGGGTTTGAGAGCACAAGTCCTGTCCATATTATGTGCTATGCTGTCGATTTTTGACTTCGCGGTCTGGAAGTCACGGGATTTTAGATTTTGGATTTGGGATTTTGGATTGCATACTGGATCACAGTTGAGATCGATCTTAACTCCCAACCATAACTTTAGGTATTTCTAACTACTTCCCCCTTGCCGATTACCCCTTACCAATTCTGATTTTTAAGTATTAAATTCTTTACATAAATCGTATTGAACCGCTGTTCTGCTCGCTGCACCATATCTTTCGCGCGATCGAAATCCCCCCCCACTCTGCGATCCCCAGCCTTTCCTCCTGCATCCTTCGCCACGGGAATTTCATAAGATATGTTACAAATATTTTCGGAATGTAAAGCAAAATAAACAATACTTATGATGATTAAAAGAATATTAAAATTGGAGAGTGACACTTTGTTGATATATTTTTAACAGCCTGCGATCGGGCAAAAAAATTAAGCGAATACTAGGAAGCGAGATATGGCTTACGCGCAAACCCAAACTCAATCAAAGGCTGGGTATAAAGCCGGAGTTCAAGACTATAAACTAACGTATTACACGCCGGACTACACGCCGAAAGATACAGATATTTTGGCTGCCTTCCGCGTCACACCGCAGCCGGGAGTTCCCCCAGAAGAAGCAGGCGCTGCTGTGGCTGCTGAATCTTCTACAGGTACATGGACGACTGTTTGGACTGACCTCCTGACCGACCTCGACCGCTACAAAGGTCGCTGCTACGACATCGAACCAGTTCCCGGTGAAGACAACCAATATATCTGCTTCATTGCTTATCCTTTGGATTTGTTTGAAGAAGGTTCCGTCACCAACTTGCTGACCTCTTTGGTCGGTAACGTGTTCGGTTTCAAAGCTCTGCGCGCTCTGCGTTTGGAAGATTTGCGGATTCCCATCGCTTACCTGAAAACCTTCCAAGGCCCTCCTCACGGTATTACCGTTGAGCGGGACAAATTGAACAAGTACGGCCGTCCTTTGCTGGGTTGTACAATTAAGCCCAAATTGGGTCTGTCTGCTAAGAACTACGGTCGTGCAGTTTACGAAGTTCTGCGCGGCGGTTTGGACTTCACCAAAGACGACGAAAACATCAACTCGCAACCGTTCATGCGCTGGCGCGATCGTTTCTTGTTCGTTCAAGAAGCTATTGAAAAAGCCCAAGCAGAAACCGGCGAAGTCAAGGGTCACTACCTCAACGTAACTGCCCCTACCTGCGAAGAAATGATGGAGCGGGCTGAGTTCGCTAAGGAAATCAAAACCCCCATCATCATGCACGACTACCTGACCGGTGGTTTCACTGCAAACACGACCTTGGCCAAATGGTGCCGCCGCAACGGTATTTTGCTGCACATTCACCGCGCCATGCACGCAGTTATCGACCGTCAGAAAAACCACGGTATCCACTTCCGCGTGCTTGCCAAGTGCTTGCGGATGTCCGGCGGCGACCACCTGCACTCCGGTACAGTTGTGGGCAAACTCGAAGGCGAAAAAGGCATCACGATGGGCTTCGTAGACTTGATGCGCGAAGACCACATCGAAGAAGACCGCAGCCGCGGTATTTACTTCACCCAAGATTGGGCCTCCATGCCTGGTGTCATGCCAGTTGCATCCGGTGGTATCCACATCTGGCACATGCCAGCCTTGGTTGAAATCTTCGGCGACGACTCCTGCTTGCAGTTCGGCGGCGGCACCTTGGGCCACCCTTGGGGTAACGCACCTGGTGCAACTGCTAACCGCGTTGCTTTGGAAGCTTGCGTCCAAGCTCGTAACGAAGGCCGCAACTTGATGCGCGAAGGCGGCGACGTGATCCGCGAAGCTTGCAAATGGTCTCCTGAACTGGCTGTTGCTTGCGAACTCTGGAAAGAAATCAAGTTTGAGTTCGAGGCAATGGATACCCTTTAAGGATTTTTGGTTTGAGATTTTAGGTTTTAGGTCGCAAACTTGCTGGGAAGTCTTTATCTTTGAAGAAGATTTACAAGTAAGTTTGCATCCAAAATCTAAAATCCAAAATCTAAAATTTGAGGGGGCTGGGGTCAAAAATGGATCTCAAACAAGTTGCGAAAGACACCGCTAAGGTGCTGGCAAGTTACCTAACCTATCAATCCGTGCGGATGGTGGTCGCTCAGTTGAGCGAAACCAATCCTCCTCTGGCAATCTGGTTGAATGAGTTTTCCACTAAGGGCAAAATCCAAGATGGAGAAGCTTACATTCAAGAGTTGCTTTTGGAAAATCAAGATTTAGGCTTTCGGATCATGACTGTGCGAGAGTATCTGGCTCACGATGTGACAGAATATTTGCCAGAAATGGTTTGTACTGGCATTCAACAGGCGAATATGGAACACAGACGCCAGCATTTAGAGCGAACTACGCAACTTAATTGGTCTGTTTCTAGCAGTAATCCTGAAACATCAATAGATTCTGAACCGAATCTGGATAATTTGTCGAGTTAATCGATCGACAAGTGCGATCGAACACACACCTTAGAGATACAAAAAATGAAGACTTTACCTAAAGAGCGTCGTTACGAAACTCTGTCCTATTTGCCCCCGCTGACAGACGCGCAAATTGCCAAGCAACTCCAATACATCTTGGATCAAGGCTACATTCCCGGCGTAGAATTCAACGAAACCTCTGCCGCTGAAATGCGCTACTGGACTTTGTGGAAGTTGCCTTTGTTTGGTGCTCGCAGCGTCCAAGAAATCATGGCTGAAGTTCAAGCTTGCCGCCAAGAAAATCCTAGCTGCTATATCCGCGTCATGGGTTTTGACAACGTGAAGCAATGCCAAGTGCTCAGCTTCATCGTGCACAAGCCTAACACCAGAGGCTACTAAAAAGTATTGGCTGGCTAATCTAACTTTTAGGTTAACAGTCATTGCAGATTTGAGGCGGAGAATTTTCTCTGCCTCTTTTTTTATAGTTTGCAAATAGCTTTTAACACTTGCAGCAACAAAATTGAAGAGTCGGACTCCATCAGGTTTAGCAAAGGCATTAGGTGATAGGTTGGGTTGTGGCCCCCCTGAATATTGACGAACTGATAGTGCATTCCGTTGGTTGTCAAACCCCAGATTGTGTCTTGATACTTTAAATTTTGATAAGCATAGGTTAGCAATTGGGATAAACCCATCAATGCGTTAATTCCAGAATTTTTACTTTCAATCACCAAAACCCAAAAATATGTATCGCTTCTGATGGGTTTTAATTTGTTGACAGCCAAGATATCAAAGCGTCCTTTAATGATAGTATCTTCATCTTCAATGCTAATTTCGGCGATGTCTTGTTCTAAACTAATTTTAATCGGGCGGCGGTAGAAGCCAGCCAATCGCATTAGGGGAAAGGTAGTCAGAGCTTTTACCAGTCCTTCAGAAACTCGATCCGTTGAAATGTAGTCATCGAAATCATCCCTAATTTGTATAAGTTCCTGCTGTTCGTGTTCTGTGATATCTTCAAGGGATAACAGAGAGGTAAAGGAGTTCGTGTACTGCTTTTGAAAGCCGAACAGACGGTGTACTTCTGCTAATGTTAGGTTTTTGGCATTAATAGTTGTTGTCATGTTTGAGAGGTATTTAAGTTTTAGCTATAATTTTAACATAGAGATTGTGATAGTCAATTTCTACCATTCTTAGGAACAGGCAAGATGCCTGTTCCACAACATATCAAGTTTCTTGTGGGGTATGCCGGAGAGCCGGCCCATATTATTAGGAACAGGCAAGATGCCTGTTCCACGACATATTAAATTTTTTGTGGGGCGGGCATCTTGCCCACCCATGAAAGTGACAAATGGGATAACTGCGAACCTAATCTATCCTTTCCATCACAATTCCATCAACTATTTCATAACCCCAATTAGAGTTGCGATTTGCCAACTGCTGGGCCATGTCATACTCACCTAAATTGCAGAGTTCAACTAACTTTTGATATCCTTCATCTCTTTGTCGCTGCAATCTTGACCGCCGCAGTTGTTCCCGAGTTTCCTCAGAAGGATTGGGTCGCTCTTCCCCCAGCGGATTAATATCGCTAACTCGTTTCATATCAGCCTCATTAAAAAGGGATTGATTCGACTATTTCACCGTCAACTATTTCGTAGCCCCATTCTGGGTTTGCAGCGATTTGTTTTTCAACAATACTTCGGCCCAGAGGAGTTTGGTAAGCTTTTTGCAAAGAGGAAATACTGGGGATTTCGGCGGCGGTTGGCGGCTCTTTTTGTTCGAGTTTTGGCGGTTCAGCAATTGTTTCAGATGTGGATTGATTGAGGGCCGATTGAGGCGCGATCGCCCCTAACTTCCGCATAACGCTATCCTTGGTGATTTGCGGTTTTTCGTTGAAGGAAGAGGGCAGATATGGTGTGTCAACGCCCTGCTGTTTTGCTTTGAGTGCATCATCAGCAAGGCGATCGCACTTTCGCAAAAATCCCTCCCACAAATCTTTGCCCAAAACCGGGTTTCTCAAGTCAGCACGGGCTTTGGAGACTGCTGCTTCTAGCGGTTCGCCTTTGTGCACGTAATACTGAATTCGCTCCTCTTCAAAAGCAGGATAAGGCACTTCTGGCTCGATTTCCCAATCCCGCTGGACTTTCTGACTTTCTCCTAAAGGGATTCCGGCGATAAATTCATCCCAGAAAGTCGAGGTTAAGCCTTTTGTCATGCTGTCAATAATTTTAAATGCCCATCCCGAAGGATTGCCAAATCCTAAATTACGCTCTTGAGCATATGCTTCTAAAGCTCGCTGAAAGTTGTGCAGTTTTTCTTGGGAATTCCAAGGGCCGCTAAATCGGTAATTCGGGGTGACAGCAACGGCTATTTGCTGGCGGGGTTGCCCGAAATATTTGTCGGTTTTAACTACATGATTTGGGGGTGATGTTTCGGGGATTATTTCTACAGGGCGATTGTTGCTTTCGTGGGTTGTCTGTGGTATAATTCCGGCAGGATTGGATGTCCAAAAGTTATTGAGTTTTTCCTCGAAAGCGTCAATGTCCGCCCAGAGTTCTAGGGTGTCCGTGTGGGGATTTGTTAATTTTTCTTTGAGGAGCGATCGCACTTTGAGCTGCTTTCTCGCTAATTCCTGTTCTTCCTGATTTAAACCCGTTGCTTTTTCTATTTCTGCGCTGTTAGTTTTCACCCATTCGCCGGAGTAGGAATGTTCTGCTTGCCATTGCAATAATTGGCACAGAAAAATACTGGCTGTGACTCCGCCGGTGATTTTGGCTAGTTTGGGATAGTAGATGACGGGGTTTCCTAGATTTCCTAAAAATATTCCTATTTTCATTTTTTATATTCCTAATTCCCTTGAATAGTAGGGTGCTCTTGGGCGCATCTTACCTCGACTAAACTAGCATTGAAAAACTTAAGATTTTCTTTAAGCTTCTGTCTATTCCTGACTGAATGGAGTTTCTAGAGGAAAGACGGGGATCGCATATTCGATCGCCTGATTGACAGGAATCAGTTAAGCGTAATAATAAATTATTTACTGTACAAACCCTCCCAAAATGAATCCAGAACGCCAAGAGGCTTATTTGAACTTAATCGAGCGAGTGCTTACCTGTCCCAACGGCCAAGAACCAGAGGTTTTGAGTTCCTGTTCCGATTTAATTGATGCGGGATTTGTGCAAATGCTAATCCAGATATCGGCTTCAATGGCCCGCGAAGGTGACGAAGATACTGCTAATTTTTTAGTGCAACTTGCTCGTTTGCTGGGGAAATCTTTGGGTTTGTCGCCGGATTTGGTGCCGGCTGGGTACAGTAGTGCAAAGGGGTAGAGAAAAAGTGCGTTAGCGAAGCCCTCGAAGAGGATCGCCTCGTTGTATCATGTTTTGAGAAATGAGGGCGATTCCCTACCCTTCGGGATAGCTTTGCTTCACGTACTTTTTCAAGGCATTGATGGCTTTACAGTTTATATTCTAGAGGTTCGCAAAACTCATTCACCCCAGTTTTAAATACATAAATAATCACCGAAGTCACCAAAATATCAGGGCAAATTTTTGCTGCGACTAAATCTCTAAATGCTGCATTCAATTGTCCGTCTGTCAACTCTTCTTTAACCTCAGATTGGCAGATAGCAACGCGGCATCTTTTGGCCAATCCGTCTAACCAATTTTCTGAGATATTCGGTTCTTGTCCGGCTTGAATTGCTAGAGATATCGCTGCATCTTCGATGTTACCTTCGCAATCTTCGATTGCGTCTAGGGCTTTTAGGGCTTCGGGATATTCGGCTAATTGCGAGCGAAATTGGGCAATTTGTTGTGAGGTAATAATTACCATATTATTTTCCTGTGTTTTCGGCTTGGGGATAAGCTTAGCAATTAAAGTTGCTATTATAGCATTTTTTTTGAGGTTGGGATTGATTGTTTGAATTTTATCACTGGTGCAATAGTTCAATGTGGTTGAAACCCCCGTCTCATAGCGGAGTCCGACGAGGGTTGAAACCCCCGTCTCATAGCTGAAGTCCTCTTGCATAGGACTGATGAGAAGGATTTAAATGCTAATTAATCATCTTCACAATGTTAGATTGCGATGTGGCGAAGTCCGACGATGGTTGAAACCCCCGTCTCATAGCTGAAGTCCTCTTGCATAGGACTGATGAGAAGGATTTCACTGGTAATTAATCATGTTCAAAATGTCACCCTTAATTAACATTGTGCACATCTTCAGTCCTCTTCAGAGGACTTTCGCTATGAGACAGGGGTTTCAACCCCTGGCGGACTATGGGACTAACGACAAATCCGAATCGCCTTTTCAACCCCTGACGGACTATCCGACTGACGACGAATCCCGGCAATTGTTGCTACAATCAAAAAAAACAACCGCCTCACCATCTCACCAATGTTAGATAAAATCTGGCGATTCCTCAAACAATTAATTCAGCGGCTATTGGGTACGACTCCCCCGAAGATTCAACCGACACCTCCTCAACCGCGGCCAACTTTGACTGATGCGGAATACGAGGCGAAGTTGATGGAACTTCTCGAAGGGGTGAATGAGGGCTGGGGAAGAGGCGATGTTGTGGGATTCTTAATCGCCAAACGGATTAAAAATGGTGATTTGGCGGCTTGGTTGCGGAGGTTGGCGACTCGATTCTTGGAGGGCGAGAACGGGGGCATCTCAATGAAAGCAGCCCACCTAGAAATTGGAGTTTTTAGGCAGGAGGCTCTCTTGCTGCGAGGAAGAAGGAAAGAGGAAGAAGGAAAGAGGCAGAAAAAGTGTTTTTACAAATATGAGATGCTCCCCCAACCCTACTCCCTACCCCAAAATCAACTATTTGTGAAACAGGCCGGAAAACCTATTCTTCAAAATGGTGCAACATAGGATTGATTCAAAACAGAGATTCTCAAGAAAAGGGCGCTAAAATAGATTAAGCGGCGATTGAAATCGCTTCTACACATACAACAAAGTCCGCCTTCCCGGACTGAAGAGAGGAAAGATAATAAAATGACAACCATTATTTTAAACTTAGATACTGTCGAACTAACAGACGAACAGTTTTACCGTTTATGCCAGATGAATCGAGATTGGCAATTTGAACGGACACCTAAAGGAGAAATCATTATTATGTCACCCGTAGGCGGAGTCAGCGGCAATCGAAAAGCCTATTTAATTACAGATTTGGGCTTGTGGAACCGTAAAACGCAGCTAGGGAGAGTGTTTAGTTCTTCTACAATTTTTCGCTTGCCTAATAATGGCTATCGAGCTCCAGACGCCGCTTGGGTTAGCTTAGAAAGATGGTCTGCTTTAACAGCAGAAGAACAAGAGAAATTTCCGCCAATTTGTCCTGATTTTGCCATAGAATTGCGTGAAGCGAAGCTATCCCGTAGGGAATCGCGCCCAGACCCGCTGCGGCCGCTTCAGGAGAAAATGCAGGAGTATCTAAACAGCGGTTTACGCTTGGGTTGGTTAATTAATCCTCTAGACGAAAAAGTGGAGATTTATCGCCCTTCTCGCCAAGTAGAGATTGTACAATTTCCTGTAAGTTTATCGGGAGAAGATGTCTTGCCCGGATTTGTGCTTAATTTGCCCATGATTTGAACGGGAATTAGGAATCGGCGATTGAAATCGCTACTACACAAACCAAGTCCGCGCAACGCGAGACTAAAGATTAGATTAAATTTTTCCTGTTTCCAACTCTATTTTCTTCGGACAAATATCATCATCGTACCAACCAGTCAAAGCCACCGCCAAAGCATCTGCCGCATCGTCGGGTTTCGGAATGTAACCCAACTCCAACTCCCGCGCCACGGCCTCTTGCACTTCGGATTTATCCGCATTACCGCGGCCGGTCAAAGCTTGCTTAATTTGAGCCGGCGTAAACTCGAACAGCGGCACTCCACACTGCGCCAATACTAGGGTCAAAACGCCCCGCGCTTGCGCTACCAGTATGGTATTTCCCATCTTGTAAAAGAACAGTTTTTCGGCAATTGCTATATCAGGTTTAATCTGTTCAATTACCTCGTGCAAATCGTCGTAAATTGTTTTCAAGCGCTGTCCCATTTCCTGTTTTGGCGTTGTTTGTATGACGCCGCAATCAATCATGGAAACGCTGTTTTTATCTTGTTGGCCGGGGACAATTTGACAGGAAATTGCCCCGTAGCCAAGATTTGCTAAGCCCGGATCTAATCCTAAAATTCGTTTTTCCATTGCCAGAATTAGTAATTGGAAATGGGAAATAAGGTATGAAAATTTGGGGAATGCTTCATCACCACCAATTACCCATTACCAATTACCAATTATTAATTACCCCTCAGTTGTTTCTAGGCCGAATACCCGATCGAACACTTTAGTCACTTTATACCCCGAATCTATTGATTCTAGCGGGTCTTTCCGCAACCGGTGCCGCAAACACAGAGTCATCACCCGGCGAATATCGTCCACAGTCACCTCTGTGCGACATTCCAAAGCCGTGAAAGCTTTCGCAGCCCGATTCGTCACCAAATCGCCCCGCAGCCCGTCTACGTCCAATTCCGCGCAAACTTGGGAGATTTTTACCCGCAACTCTCGATCGATAGTTACCGATTTCAACCTTTCCTGGGCTTCCACCAACTTCTGCTGCATATCATCTTGTTCGCGCTGATATTTCGCGAGAAACTCCGGCGGATTTTGGTCAAAACTCGATCGCTGTTCGACAATTTCCACTCTTAAATTCGGGTCTTTTACAGTCCGAATTTCTGCGTGCATCCCGAATCTGTCCAGCAACTGCGGCCGCAATTCTCCTTCTTCTGGATTCCCGGAACCGATTAAAATAAACTTAGCCGGGTGGCGGATCGAAATGCCTTCTCTTTCAACAGTATTCCAACCGCTGGCGGCGGAGTCGAGCAAAACATCGACTAAATGATCGTCGAGCAAATTGACTTCATCAACGTACAGAATGCCGCGGTTAGCTTTAGCTAAAAGGCCGGGTTCAAAAGCTTTAACACCTTCCGACAAAGCTTTCTCGATGTCGATCGTACCGCAAACTCGGTCTTCGGTCGCGCCCAAAGGTAAATCTACCATTTGGACTTTTTTGCGGGCGATTTTAATGTCATTTTGAGACATCGTGCGATCGCGCACCTCATCACTCATCAAATCTGGATCGCTGGGATGACTGTTAAAAGGATCGTCAGCCACCACCTCAATTTCCGGCAGCAAATCAGTGAGGGCGCGGATTGTGGTAGATTTACCAGTACCTCGATCGCCCATAATCATCACCCCGCCAATTTTAGGATCGATGACATTCAACAGCAGCGCCAGTTTCATCTCCTCCTGACCAACAATTGCAGTGAAGGGAAAAACAGCGCGACGGGCTGCGGTAGCGGTAACGGTTGGTAGAGCGCCCGCATTTAGGGTATTGCTGACTTCGGCAGTAGGACTCACAGGATAACTCAAAATATAATAATTGCTTGTTTATTGTAGGGGATAAGGGATTGTCTGGGGCGATCGCACTTGTAGGGTGCACGCGAAGCACAAAGCCACTTCAACACCTAAGCGCAACTAAGCTTTTCTGTATTTGCATAGCATCTTTGGGCGGGCAGGATGCCCAACCCCTACTCCCCACAGGAGTTTTAAGCAAAATCACCAGTAAATTAAATGCGGGTAGATTGCAAATTTTGGGCGATCGGCAACCCTAATGTAAACTTATGTAACGATTCACCGCGCTTCGCATAAAAACCTCAACTTCCCCCAGATAGATAATTAAGAGCATTTTCAACCAACTATTTTTCAGGGGTAGTATGACTGAACTTAACATCGGGGCATTGACTGACAGCACAAGCTACACAGGTAGTGTTGACACTACAAATATTTTTGACCTTTACAAATTTAACATCAACAGTCCGGGAAGTTTCAAATTCACGATCGACGGTTTGAGCGGGAATGCCGACGTATTTTTATTAAACTCTAGTGGCGCACCACTTTACAGTTCCACCAACGCGGGAACCGAGGCAGAAAGAATTAGCGCTGACAGCTTAGTAGCCGGAGACTATTCACTCAAAGTCAAAGCTTCGCAAATCAGCGGCGACATGACATACACGCTGAATTTAGCACCAACTAGCACTCAAAAATCATCCGACGCAGACACCCTCATCGGTGCACAATCAGATTCTCCACTTCCCTCAAACAGCGCCGAAACTTCGGAAAAACCCACTGCAAACATAGATGTAATTACAGGAACTCCTGTTGATGAGAAGACTGTGACTGCAGAAACAACATCAACAACTACCGACAAACCAGTCACTACCGACTCCGAAACAACTCTCACATCTGAACCGGAACCACCTGTCGCAACGACTGAATCGGCGGCAGAAATCACCTCAACAACTACCGAAAATTCAGTCACTACCGACTCCGAAACAACTCTCACATCTGAACCGGAACCACCTGTCGCAACGACTGAATCTGCCACAGAAACATCAACAACTCCCGACAAACCAGTCACTACAGACTCCGAAACAAATCTCACGTCTGAACCAGAAAAACCTGTAGCAACGACTGAATCTGCCACAGAAACATCAACAACTCCCGACAAACCAGTCACTACAGACTCCGAAACAACTCTCACATCTGAACCAGAAAAACCTGTAGCAACAAGTGAATCTGCTAGCGAAAAACTGCCAAGTGAAGAGACTACATCTCCACCAGACAAACCACCAACCGATTCTGCAATTTCAACCGCCGAAAAACCCAGCGAAACTGTTGCCACAAACAATCTAAATAGCACAACCGCCACCAAAACAGATGCAGTTGCAGGCGAAACTGTCGCCACTCAAGAACAAAAAACAGGCGAGACTTTAGTTGCTATTTCCCCAGATTCCAGCAAGCCAAGGGACGAAACAAATACTGACACTAGCAACGGGGAAGAAACAAAGAAAGAGAATTCAACTACTACCGTAGCAACAACTGAAACCAAAAAAGAACCAGAACCGACTACGGACAAAAAGTTAATTTCTCCCTTTACATCCGGGGTATTTACTACCGATGAAACTGGTCGAATAAGTGTAGACTACACATTTGATGGTGGGAGGTTCCAAGGTGAGTTAGCTATTTTCAGCTTAGACGATTTAGACAAATTTGAACCCGGTTCGGAAGCATTCATTAAAGAAGTAGCTGCGCGTTCTTTAAGTAACTCGGTGAAAGGTCATGTAGTGATTAATGATGCTACAGAAGGTGCACGGTTTTCCGGTTTCTTAGGAGAGAATAATGCCAACGAAGGAGTCTACTTAGGAGTCAAGAGTTTTGCCGTAACTCCTGGGGGTAAATATGGGGTGATGTTGGTACCCAACGGTAGTGTCAAATTCGTCTACGATAATCCGACTGTTGGCGGCGATCAACGTCCTTTATTTTCTATGGCAATGGCGAATCCTGTGGAGGGATTTCACTTTGGTCAAATTGCCGATGTCACGGGAGAAGGCAATACCTTTGTTATGGAGGATATGCGGTTAGATTCGGGGACTGACAGGGATTACAATGATCTCATTTTCCAAGTGCGGGGTGCGACGGCAACAACTGCTTTGGTGGATAGTGTGATTAACCCCGATAAAGAGTGGCGGAAAACTGATTTGGGCAAGGCACTTATTGCTTATGCGAAACCTTACATTACCCCGGAACCAAAACCAAATGTAGATGCTGAATTATCCGATTTACTTGATGATTTAGAAACGGAAATTCTGAATCCATCAACTTCAGATATAGAGACTCCACAAACTCCAGCGCCTGCCACTACTACCGACGAAGATACTACTGATGCAACCCAAGTTGAAACAACCGACAAAGTAGATGCAAAGCCTACTACTCCAGCGGTGACGACTGAGGAAGAAGTCAAAGATACTGCGAATAATTCTGGTGATTCGACTCAGGTTGAAACAACAGACAAAGTAGATGCAAAGCCTACTACTCCAGCGGTGACGACTGAGGAAGAAGTCAAAGATACTGCGAATAATTCTGGTGATTCGACTCAGGTTGAAACAACCGACACAATAGATACAAAGCCTACTACTCCATCGGTGACGACGGAGGAAGAAGTCAAAGATACTGCGAATAATTTTGGTGATTCGACTAAGGTTGAAACAACGGATCAGGTAGATAAAAAGCCTACTACTCCAGCGGTGACGACTGAGGAAGAAGTCAAAGATACTGCGAATAATTCTGGTGATTATACTCAGCTTGAAATAACCGACAAGGTAGATACAAAGCCAACAGCAGGTGCGACAAATACACCAACTTCGGGCAAAGATACTGTGGCGGATTCAACGGGAAAATTACCAGTTGAGAAAACGCCTCTTCCCGTAGCGATAACTGAGGTAAAAGACAAAGTTACCGAAGCAGCCGCAACGCCAACTTTGCCAGCCAAATTTAATGGTGAGACGGAAGTTGCTGCAACGACACCAACGGAAAAGGTAGAGACAAACTCCGAAGTTTTGCCAGCGGAAAGTCAGGCAAAAGTAGAGACAAACTCCGAAGTTTTGCCAGCGGAAAGTCAGGCAAAAGTAGAGACAAACCCCAAAGTTTTGCCAGCGGAAAGTCTGACAAAGGTAGAGACAAAATCGGAAGTGTTGCCAGCGGAAACTAAGGCGAAAGAGGAATCGAATCCGGCTTTACTAACGGACGTACATACAACTGAACCTATTAAAGTTGTTGTAGCCGCAAACCCTATAGAGTCGGTGAAGGAAATTCTGCCCACGAGGGCGGTTGAGAGTAAAGAAACTGCTGAAGATAAGCAGCCGTCATTGCCGTTGACAGAGACTGAGAAAGCTGAAATATCCACAGTTACTTTGGCTGAAAGTAGTGTTTATTCAACGGTGAAGGAAAGTCAGCCAACAGCGACTGTTGAGAGTCAAGAGACTGCGGAAGTTAAGCCTTCATTGCCCCTGCAAGAAACTGATTGGGAAATTTTGGAATTGACGACTGCTAACAAGAGTGAAGAGTCGCAGACGAAGGAAATAATTGCCGAGACTCCGGCTGTTAGTGATGTGGTGATTCCAAAAGAGTCTTTGCCGAGTTGGCCGATAGTTGATGAATCAACAGAGGATGATTCCGCTACTGTTGAAAATCCCCAACCATCTATTGATGTTTTTCCCACGGGTTCTGAAGTAGATTATTCTATTTCGGCCAATTTGATAGCGCGATTGGAAAGCATGAAACAAAGTTTGACTAACTTGGGAAGTGCCGACGAGCCGGGTGGGAATAGCAGCAACGAGACTTTGATTGCCCGTTTGGAAAGCGTGACTCAAAAGTTGATGATTTTCAATGAATCAACTACTGTTTCCGATAAGATTGTGGCTTTAGTCGATCGCCTGGAAGAGACTGTCGATCGACTAACCATACCGCCCATCCAGCCACCATTACCGTCGATTGAGACAGCACAATTCGATTTTTCTGCTGCCGATCAGCCGATAATCGGAGTCATTGACACGGGATTTGCTGGCAACAATCCTGATATTGACTACTCGCGAATTACTTGGGGACAAGACAGGGTAGATGGCGATGCTGACTCCAGATTAGAACCTGGTAAAGGCAACGAACATGGCACTCATGTTTTAGGAATTATTGCCGCCACTCAAAACAACGGTGTTGGTATTGACGGCATTAATGAAAAAGCACCTATTTGGGCTGGAAGGGCGATCGGTTCTGGAAAATGGGCAGATTCATTAGTTGAATATGTTGATTTTGTCAAAGCTTCCGGGACAAAGAATGCAGTCATTAATTTGAGTATGGATCTTACTCAAGTTAATCCCGATGGTACGACAACAACTCGCTATGAATTTACGCCGGAGGAAAGAAGTGCGATCGAATATGCTCGTCAAAATGGAGTATTGATGGTAGTTGCGGCTGGTAACGATGGCGGTGTGATGTCAGTTTTGGGTCAAGCTTCCCAAGAATTTGACAATATCATTACTGTTGGTGCGGCCGATCGGGTTAATGATGAAATTGCACTTTCCAAAGCTTACGATAGCACAAATTATTCCAGCTACGGTCAAGGTTTAGATATTTTGGCACCGGGAGGAACTGTTCAGCATCCAGAGTTATCCACAGTGGGTGATGGTGTCGGGACAATGGCCGGAACATCGGTAGCGACAGCGAAAGTCACGGGTGCTGTTTCGCAAGTTTGGGCGGCAAATCCAAGTTTGAGTTATCGCCAAGTAATTCAAATCATCAAGGATACAGCTACTGATTTAAAGACTCCCAATTGGGATGGCGAGACGGGTGCTGGAGTGGTAAATTTAGAAGCTGCTGTCGCTTTGGCTCTAGCTACGATACCGCAAGAGTATGACGTATCAGCAATGTTAGTTCCTGAAACATGGAGTGGTGAAGGGAAGGTAACACCTAGCGAACGAGCGGCTGCTAGTCCCTTGTGGCCCACTGTCGAATCAGCCAACTTTTCTGCTTGGGTAATGCCGACTAATGGTGCAAATGTGCGATCGGGCCCCGGAACTAATTTTGCGATCGTGAGTGTCTCGCCTTATCAAGCAACTATCCAATTTGACGGCTGGACTTATGGGGAGCGCATTCCTGACGAGCAACTAGGAACACCCGATGAGCGGTGGTATCGGATCGCAGGTACAAATAACTGGATGGCAAGTGCAGTTGTTTTCGGGAATGCACCCGGATCTACCCCGCTACCACCTGTTCAAGCGCCGCCACAACCTCTCCCCCCTGCCCTTTTACCCGGACAAGGAAAAGTGCCAGCTAATGCAGGCTCGTTTATAAAGACAGTAGTCAGCAATCAAGTAACCACTCACTACTACCAGAACGGATATTTGATGGTGCAGCCAAATGGGCAGCAAAGTTGGTACGCTTTGGGTTCGAGTGCGTTGCCATTGCTGCCAGTTCCGGTTCCAAAGCCCGTTACAGTATTGCCGTCGCCTCACGGCAGCACAGGGGGGTGGCAAGTGCAATTTTGGAATAACAAAAATCTCTCAGGTAATCCAACTTTTACTCGCGCCGAACCACCAGGAGAATTGCGATTTTCTGCTGGAGGAGTTCCATCCGGGACTATTGGAATTCCTGCGGATGGCTTTTCAGCCCGCTGGGAAACCACTAGCAATTTTGAAGGCGGTTTTTATAACTTCATCAGTCAGGCAGATGATGGCGTGAGAGTTTACATTGATGGTGTCAAAGTTGTTGACAAGTGGAAAGACCAAGCTGCTGCTCGCAATGATGCTTTTGTCGCCGTACCGAAGGGTCAACATAAAATAGTTGTCGAATACTTTGAAAATGCTGGAAATGCAGTTAATAACCTGCGGTGGGAAGCGTCAAATATTCTGAAAAATTGGACAGGTGAATTGCGTCCAGTCGGTTACGATGGCGGAGCAGTTCACGACACTTATCTCAACAGCTATCAGCGCAATGGCGGCATTTCCAAACTTGGCTATCCGATTAATAAAGTCCATCCTTGGACCCAAGGCTACACTCAAGATTTTGAGGGAGGCTCTGACGGCAAAGGCGCGATTATGAAGTCAAACGCCAACGATAATTCTTACTGGGTTGGCAACGATTTCTGGACAACCCTTTTAGCAACTGGCGGTGCTGACGGTATTTTAAAATATCCGACTTCTGACCGTTACTTCACTAAGTCTGGCCAACGACAAAATTTCCAAGGGGGTGCCATTCTCAAGTCTAAAAACGGAACCTTCCCTATCTTTGGCGGGATGGCTGGAAAATATTTCGAGCTCGGAGCAGAAAACAGCTTTCTGGGATTCCCCACTAGCGGTGAAATAGGTCTGGGTGACGGTTGGATTATTCAGAATTTTGAGAGAGGTTACATTCTTTATAAAGAAGGAATGCCAACCATTGCTTACAATACTAAGGCAATAGAAAGCTTGCCACCAGATAGCGGTCATGGTAGCACTTCGGACTGGCACGGTCAGTATTGGAACAATAAGAATTTAGTTGGTTCTCCGCAGTGGTCGCAATACGAACAAAAAGGTGAATTGCGGTTCGCGGCTGGTGAAGGGGGGCCGCCCAATACCAGAGGAATTAAAGAAGATAATTTCGGGGCGCGTTGGATTACCACTAGCTATTTTGACGGTGGCATCTACAACTTTATCAATCAAGCTGATGATGGAGTACGGGTTTATGTGGACGGCAAACTGACTATTGACAAATGGAAAGACTCGGCGTTTGAAAAGAAAACAGCTTTTGCAGCTATTGAGCCTGGATACCATCAGGTCATGGTGGAGTATTTTGAGAATGGTTCTGCGGCCGCTAATACGCTGAAGTGGGAACAAGCAAATCCTCCTAAAGAATGGGCTGGTGAGTTCTATCGAGGGAAGGATCTAAATGATAACAACTTCGCTGGAAATCGCGGTGGCGGAACGAGTTTCTTAGATAAAGATTGGGGAAATAGCCATGAAGCGGGCGTGCCCATTGGTGACGACGATTTTTCAGATCGTTGGGCAACAACTCGCTATTTCGATTCGCCGGGAATTTACAAGTTTACCAGTCAAGCCGATGATGGTGTCCGGGTATGGGTGGATGATAAGCTGGTCATTGATAAGTGGGGCAACCAACCATTTGTTAGCAATGAGGTGCTAATTTCGCTGGATAAAGGTCATCACAGAATTCGAGTCGAGCATTTTGAAAATGCTGGGATTGCAGCGAATAAGCTGAGCTGGCAGAAGTTACGATTTTTGCCAATACTCGGCCCAGGTGTCATCGGTTTAGTTCAACAGGAACCTTGGGTGGCTGAGTATTTCAATAATCGAGATTTGAGTGGGGCACCTGTTGTAACTCGCGCGGATCGTTCTGCTACCCCAGGATTGAGTTTAAACTGGGGTGAGGGCAGCCCTGACAGCCGAATTCAAAGGGATAATTTCTCATCGCGACTGACAACTCACCGACAATTGCCTGCTGGCACTTATAAGTTCAAGTTGCAAGCTGATGACGGGGCGCGATTGTATATTAATGGTGAAAAGGTTATTGACCGCTGGAACAATCCGCCTTTTAACGGTCACGAAGTAGAAATTACTCTCCCGGCTGGACTGCATACGCTGCAAGTCGAACACTCGGAAGATGTCGCACCAGCTTATCTGAATTTAGATTGGGATTACTCTCCTAATAGCCCTAATTACCCGATCGATCCTGCTTTGCAGTCTGCCTACAATAGTTTTGCAACTCAGTTAGGTACAAGCGCGATCGGAGTTGCGATTACTCAGTTACCGCCGAACCCTTTGAGTAATAAAATTCAGGAATTCCGAGGTACTTTGGGGCGGGGAGCTTTGTTGAAAAAATCGGGAAGTTCCACTGTTAGCTATGTGTTCGGCAAGTTGTGGGAGGCTTATCAAAAAGCTGGTGGTTCTAATGCTTTGGGTTATCCTTTGTCTTCTCAAAAGGATTTGGGCAATGGTGCTTATGAACTCGATTTGCCAAATGGAAAGTTGTTCTGGGCACCGGGAATGACGAATCCCACTTACTACGAATATTTCAACAACCGTTTGACTATTCCTGCTGATAGTTGGCGGGGTGAATATTTCAATAATCGGGATTGGGCAGGAAGTCCTGCTATGGTTCGCGGTGATAGTGCTTCAGCTAGTAATTTGGATAAACAATGGGTGCTTGGTAGCCCTGGGCCTGGGGTGCAAGCTGACAATTTCTCGGTGCGCTGGACGACGAATCGACCGTTTGACCGAGGAACCTATCGCTTTGTTGGCAACCACGATGACGGTTTTAAAGTGGAAGTTAATGGTCAAGCACCCATTGACAAAATGATAGAAGTGGCAACACAGACAACTGGTTATGGAACTTTTACTCAACCCGGTCAATATCCAGTGCAATTGAAATATCGGGAGTATGGTGGGGGTGCAACGGCTCAACTTCGCATGGAGAAAGCTTCTGATTTTGTTGTCGGTCTTGAAGCTAACAATAACCAGAGCATAGAATTGCCTGATGCTTTTAATAAACATGGGGGCTATGACCGAGTTGGTGTGCCCACTAATAACGTTCATTTGTGGGGTAATGGTTATGTCCAAGATTTTGATGGCGGGGCGAATGGTTGGGGCATTCTGATGCGCCGTCACAATACGACAGTCTTCTATTATGTTTCTGGCAAAATCTGGGAAGCTTACCGTAACACCGACAACGGTGCCCCCGGTTGGTTAGGTTATCCCACTAGCGATCCTTTTCAGGAAGGAGGAGTTACTCGTCAAAACTTTGAAGGGGGTTACATTACTTTCAATGGTCAAACAGCAACAGTCCACCGTCCTACTCCGCCTGTTGAGCCAAAACCCGGTTCCGGTGGTGGCAGTGGCAATAGTCCAGTTAATTTAGCAGGTCTTCAAAAACTCCTATATGGGAGTGTTTCCGCTACCGTTACAGCGCATTATGGATTTAAGAACTGTGATATTTGGGGAAGCGTTCATCCAGACTGTACGCATCCTGGAATTGACTTTGCTGCTACAGGTCAATCCCTCCGCAAAAATCCACCTATCTATTCTCCTGTAGAGGGAGTTGTTACTGGAATTGATTCAGCTCACGGGTTAGTATATCTCTACAATCAAAAGAGCAACATCACTTTCAGGTTCTTACACATGAAGTCCAGGAATGTTAGCACAGGTCAAACCGTGAGCAAAGGTCAGCAAGTAGGAACAGAAGGCCGTCTAGGTTACGCAACTGGCGATCACCTTCACTTTGATGCACGTCCAGGATGGCACAATAAAGGCTTTCCACACTACAGTCAAAGCATTAACCCAGTAGATGCGGTTAATCGGGCAAATTCGTAGACTCATAATCAGTTTAATGAATTCTTTTGTTACCTGAGTTAAGCGATCGCCCTTTACTCCTTTTTCTCAACCAAGGGCGATCGCCCTTCCTGAGTCAACTTTTCCCGACTCAAATTTGCGATTTGTCAAATTTTCTGAAGATTAGGCCGCGTTCTGCATAAAACTAGCGCCTTCTTCCAGATAGATAAGTGACGGTTGGTTTTTGAGTGCGACGGGCTGTCGTGAGTGCGATCGGGTGATCGACCTTTATTAATTTTTCTCAAAAAAGGGCGATCGACCTTTTCAAATAAACTCTATATGGTTCTGCATATCCGACGGTTCAAGTACCTCCCAAATCAGAATCAAACCGCGCACAATTTCACCAAGTAAACGGCTGTTTTGGTGACAGTAAACAATACCGCAATGCTCTAAACCCCGCTGATGAATTGCCAAAAAATCATCATCTTGGGTAAAGATTGCTCGTTCTTGAGAAATGGCAAAAGCTAACTGTTCTTCATCGGTAGCACCTAAAAGTCGGGCTTCTGGTGTAGTCGTGACATCAATACCGCGCCTTCTTAAAGCTTCTGCGATCGCCCGTTCGACTTGTTCATCACAATGAAATCGGATCTTTTCCAAGATTCTGCCCTCTCAATTTCTGCTGTACCTTGGAAGGAGTTTTTGCTTGCAATTCCCGCACAAAAGCATCGCTATCTCGAATTTGTTGTCGAATTTCCTCAAGATGGTCGTGGTAATAAGTCAAGGCTGCGTATACATCTGCTAAAGTAATTGTAGGATACCGCGACACAATTTCATCAGGAGACATTCCCATCTTTTCGTGCCAAATTACAACATCTTGAACCCTAATCCGATGTCCGGCAATGCGCGGTTTACCGCCACAAACACCCGGAGTAATTTCAATATGTTCCGCAATCACTGCTGTCATATAATTTCCTCAAAATTCAAGTTAGCATTTATATTAGTTTATCCCAAACCGTGCCTACTTGACAACTAAGCCGATCGCCCTTTTAGAATAAGTCAAAAAGTGCGATCGCCCTTTTGGAATTTGTCAACAAGTGCGATCGCCCTTTCTTGCTTTTTCTCAACCAAAGGCGATCGCCCTTTTGGAATAAGTCAACAAGTGCGATCGCTCTTTTGGGTTGGAAAAGTCGATATCTCTTTTGTTCTGAGTCAAAAAGGGCGATCGACTTTTCTTTAAGCTGCCACGATTGCCGGACTCGGAGGCACTAAATCTTCTTCTTGGCAATACTCAAGGTAGCTGGAGATCGCTTCTTTAGCATTGGCGATCGCTTCTTCATAAGTTTTCCCATAAGTACAGGGCTGCATTGCAATTGTTGCAAACTCTGGCAGTGTTACCAAATACAGTCCATCCTCTTGTGACCATTGAATTAATAAACTCTAGCGGTAATTCATTCCTCTGATTCCTCTGCTGAAGAATTGTTTCTAACTCTTGAATTGCTTTTTTTAACAAGTTCTCCAAATACAATGGTGTATCCTCAACACAAGAAGAGATTTTAGGATCTGCTGTGGCGCTAGTTTGGGTGGCGGTGTGGCATTTCTGGGGGTGGCCGGGGGAAGTAGAAATTGCTAGAGGTAAGCCGGAGGCTAAGAAAAAGCGATCGCCCAATTCTAATTCAGCCTCTCCTAATCCGGTAGAACAAGAACTAAATCAGCTCAAAGCGACAACTGGAATGAATCGGATGAAGCCTGTGAGACGATCGACCCAGCCAACTCCTGAAGTTGCTCAATGGTATGTGTTTCGCAGCGGTGAAGCCAAAGGGCCCTATACCAAATTGCAATTATGGGAGGTTCAGGAAATCACAGCCCGAACCAAAGTGCGGCGCGGGGAAGCCGAGTGGCAGCGCGGCGGTGAAATTCCAGAATTAGCGTCGTACCTCACTCAAAAATAAGACAGTACACGTCACCGCACGTCGATCGGCGCTTAAGACGATCGCACTCCCCAGAAAGTAACGCTATTCTTAGAAAAGGGATTTGTGTCAGCGAGACTCCCGGAGATTTTTATGAATATTACTTTGAGTCCTGAGCAGGTGAAATTGATCGAAGCGCAATTAGCACTGGGGCAGTTTAGCTCGCCGGAAGAGGTGATTACAAAAGCCCTCCAGACTTTGACTCAAACACGCCAGCATTATTGGGAGTGGGTGGAGGAGGTGCGCTCTTCGGTGGAGGAAGCGGAGGCGGAACTATCGCGGGGTGAGGGAATCCCCTTAGAGACTGCCATCGAGCAATTACAGGAAAAGTTTCGCAAGGCACGAGAGGTTCAGGGATGAGCCGATGCTTTGTCTCTCCAACTGCAAGCCGAGACTTGAATGCCATTGGTGATTATTTTGTTGGCTCAAGTTTATATAAAAAAAAGCCCTCAACTTTGTGAGGGCTTTGCGATGCCAGGAACGAGACTTGAACTCGTGACACGTGGATTTTCAGTCCACTGCTCTACCAACTGAGCTATCCCGGCTTGTTTTTTCGCGCTTTACTATCTTAGCAGACACATACAGAATTTAGCAAGCACTTTTCTCAATTAATTTTTCGATCGCCCGGAACCGCCCCCCTGTAAGCTAAAAGCTGCAACCTAAAATCCAAGAATCGCAATGGCACAGCAACATCGGGACAGCGAGGGCAAGAGTCTGCTTGTCTTAGGCATAATTTGGCTGCTGGGGGCAATTAGCGATCGCCTCTGGTTTGCCCTCGATCGATCTGTCCCGGCGTGGGATCAAGCAGATTACCTGACTAGCACCCTGAAATACTTGCAGGCGTTGCAGCATCCTCAGTGGTTTTCCGGGGAGTGGTGGACAAACTTCTGGCTACTTTCGACGAAAATTCCGCCCTTGGCATACATCTTAACCGTTCCGTTTCTTCAGGTTTTCGGTACTGGGGGCGATCGGGCAACCCTCGTTCATTTATTATTTAGTGCAATTCTCCTCGCATCAGTCTACAGTCTGGGCGTCCAACTATTTAACCGGCAAGTCGGTTTGTGGGCCGCTGCTATTTGCGTTTTGTTACCGGGACTTTATCGGTTCCGCTTGCAATTTTTGCTCGACTATCCCCTCACTGCGGCGATTACTTTTTGTTTCTATTGTCTGACAATGTGGAAGCAGGAATCAGGAAGGCACGACACTGATTTTGACACGGATACACGGATGAATTATGGAGGAGAAGGAGAAATAAGGAAGAAGGAAGGAGGAAGGCACGACACGGATTTTGGCGCGGATACACGGATGAATTATGGAGAAGAAGGAGAATTTTTTTCTCTTTCTCGATCGTCTTGGTTTTGGGCGATCGCCTTTGGAATTTCTCTCGGTTTATCAATATTAGTTAAACACACTACCGTATTATTTCTATTTACCCCGATTGTGTGGCTGGCTGTTGGTGCTGTGCGGCAAAAAGCTTGGGGAAGATTAGCTCAATTAACAGGTAGTTTGTTGCTGTCGGTGGCGGTGTTTGGGCCCTGGGCGAAAACCAATTGGCTGTTAATTTTGACCGGGGGAAAACGGGCAACGGTGGATTCTGCGATCGCCGAAGGAGATCCGGCCCTCAATACGATCGACGCTTGGATTTACTACGGTCAACACTTACCCGAACACATTTCTTGGCCTCTGTTACTCGTTCCCTTAGTCGGATTGATACTTTATTGGCGTCGCCGGCAAGATAGTTCGTCAATCTTTTATCTCAAATCTTGTCGCTGGCTGGCTGTTTTCTGGGGAGGAGCTTATTTAATTAATTCTCTAAATATCAACAAAGACGACCGATATGTGATACCTTATTTGCCAGTTTTATCTATTTTCTTAGCCTACTGTTTAACGTTGTGGCCTTCTCGGTGGGGACGACAAATTCGCTGGGGTACAATTGGCTTGGCAATTCTGGCGATGCTGTTCCATCTGTGGCCGCTGGGAGGGGCTTTTGGACATAGCTTAGTCCAAATTATCAGTCCCGGCAATTCTAACTATCCTTACTTGGGGAAAGAGTGGCCGCATCGAGAGGTAATTGCAGAAATTATTGATAGGGAACCTTATTTACAATCTACTTTAGGCGTGTTGCCTTCGACGCCGGAAATTAACCAGCATAATTTGAATTATTACGGTGCTTTGGCGAATTTTCAGGTTTACGGGCGGCAGGTGGGAACGAATTTAAAAGACGTGCCGCAAGATGTGCGATCGCTCTCTTGGTTCGTAACTAAAACTGGCCCGCAAGGTTCGATTCGCGAACGGATTAAAAAAGCGCAAAATGCAGCCGTAACCGCGATTGAAAAAGGTGAGAAATTTCAGTTAGAAAAAACTTGGATTTTGCCAGATTATACTAATTTAAATCTTTATCGCAAGCGAGTGCAGCCTGTCGAAATACAGCCGTTGAATGAAGCGCGATCGCAAGTACAATTAGATCGAGTTACTGTCGGGGGAAAAGCAGTTCCCGGAGTGGCGCTATCGGTAACATATACTTGGTCTGGGCCTTGGCAGCAGTTGCAGTCTGGTTTAGTGTTGGTAACGTGGCAAAATCAGCAGTCTGGCGATATTCCACCGGGACAGACTTTCAGGATTTTACACGATCGCGCGATCGCCCAGGCGACTTTGCATCCGGGGATTCTGGAAGCCGATAAATTTGCTGTGGGGTTTCGAGTTGTCGATCGCACGGCGATGCTTCCTCCTGCTAATATTGCACCGGGAACTTACAATCTGCAAGCTACTTATCTAAATCGGAAAACTGGGGAAACTTATCCGATTAATGTGCCGGCAGTTAGTGTTAAGATCGAGGCAGAGCCTCTGGATATGCGTTCCAAGGCAGAGCCTGGGAACGAGGAGAAAGCACCTGGAAACGAGAATAATAAAGATAAGCCTGAGTTAGATTTAGTGACTCAATTGCGGGTGATGGCGGTTAATTTACCCAAAGGATTGCCTGGTTTAGAACCTGTCTTCGAGCAGATTGGGCGCATCAATCAGTACGATCCAATTCAAGATTATACCGTGCAAGCGGAACAAGCGTTAGAATATCGGTTGAAACAGGAACCCAATAATCTAGAATTGGCTTATGCTTTGGCATTTTCTAGAGTATTGCAGCAGAATGTCCAAAGTGCGATCGCAGCCTTAGAAAAAGTCACCCAACTCGACTCAAAAAACCCTTACGCTTACGCCTATCTAGCTTTCGTACACCTGTACGGCTGGCATCCCAAAGCCGCTCAAACAGCCTTAAAACCTGCTCTCGCTCTCAATTCCAATCTACCGGAAATTAGAGTTTTAAACGGTGTAGCGGAACTAATGCAAGGTAATCTCATTCAAGCATGGCAAGAGTTGCAATACTTAAAAAAACTAAAAATTTAACAATCCCTTTTATTGTTGTGGCACGGGCGTCCCGCCTGTGCTTCGCCTGTGCTTCGCCTGTGCTTCCGAATCGGTAAAAAACAGAAAACCAATGAACCAACCAAGAATAGTCTCTCTAATTCCCAGTGCCACCGAAATTGTAGCACTTTTAGGATTAACCGATGCAATTGTGGGCCGTTCCCACGAATGCGATTATCCCCCAGAAATCCAAAATTTACCTGTTTGCACTCAGCCTAAATTCAATCCCGAAGGAACTAGCAGCGAAATTCACAACCGCGTGACCGAATTGTTGCAAAATGCGCTGAGTGTCTATAAAGTAGAAATAGATACTTTGGAAAAATTGCAGCCGACTCACATTATTACTCAAGCTCAATGTGAAGTCTGCGCTTGTTCTCTAACAGAGGTTGAACAAGCGGTAAGCACTCTGGTAAATAGCAAGCCGGAAATTATTTCTTTGCAGCCGAATCTGCTAGCAGAAATCTGGACGGATATTCAGCGAGTTGCTGATGCTTTGGGCGTAAATGGCAAAAGTGCGATCGACCTTTTGCAATCCCGCATCGATGCTATTATCTTAAAAACCAAAACATTAACCGTTAAACCTAAAGTAGCTTGCATCGAGTGGATTGAGCCTTTGATGGCTGCGGGTAACTGGATTCCCGAATTAGTGGCAATGGCGGGAGGCAATTCGCTATTTGGAATTGTCGGCGAACATTCCCCTTGGTTAAAATGGGAATCGCTAGTAGAAGCTAATCCCGATGTAATTATTTTCATGCCTTGCGGCTTTGATTTAAGCCGAACTCGCAGCGAAGCAATGCAGATAACTAAATACGCAGAATGGCCTAAGTTGCAAGCAGTAAAAACCGGGAAAGTTTACATAACTGACGGCAATTCTTACTTTAATCGGCCCGGGCCGAGATTGGTTGATTCGTTAGAAATTTTAGCAGAAATTCTCCATCCCGAAATCTTCGATTTTGGCCATCAAGGTAAGGGTTGGCAGCCATTTTTGTAAGTACCCGCAGCTAGCTAAAGCTTTATCTATATTAATTCTGAATTGCGGGCCATACAAATAAGGACACAACATTGTTGTGTCCTTATTTCGCTTTCATTTAACCGAATCTGACATCAATTGATGCAAAAACCGCTAGTCTTACTTCGCATCAGGGGGCATCAAAACCTTGTCAATTACGTGAATAACGCCGTTGCTAGCTTTGATATCAGCTTTCACAACATTAGCGCCGCTGACAGTAACTTTGCCTGCGTTAACTCCCACCTTCAGCGAACTGCCTTCGACACTTTTAACATCGCCGGATTTCAGGCTAGTAGATAAAACCGAACCAGGAACAACGTGGTAAGTTAAAATCTTAGTAAGTTTGGCTTTGTTTGCCGGTTTGAGCAAATCCTCCACAGTTCCTTTTGGCAAAGCAGCAAATGCCGCGTCTGTCGGTGCAAAAACAGTGAAAGGGCCTTTTCCTTGTAAAGTTGTAACCAAACCTGCAGATCCCAAAGCCTTCGTCAGTGTCTTGAATTGAGCGTCGCCAGATGCAATAGCAACAATATCCTTAGTAGCGGAAGTTGGTGCCGGTGAAGCGCCAGTTGGTGCCTGTGAAACGCCAGTTGGTGCCTGTGAAGCAGCGGTTTTCACATTTCCTGCAACTTGTTGAGTTTGAGTTGCATTAGCAACATTGGTGTTGGAGGTGATGTGAGCCCAAGCCGGGAAACCAATCAACGCGCTAGCGCCGATTATTCCTGCGAAACCTGTGAGTTGTTTCATCCAGCTAGGTAAATTTTGATTTTTCATTTCGCTTGCATTTCCTTATGAGATCAAACAGTGAACATGAATTGTTATGTTAGCCAAATCTCGACAAAAAGCAAGGTTGCCAGAGGCTAAGGTAGAGAGAAAATTCTCTTCGATCCCCGATCGACCAAAACTTCCTTAATATAACGCAACCTAAGAAATCTGGCATCAACCGCTAAATCTGTAACTCAAAACCTCAATCACCGAACCAGTTTGAGGTAAGTCAGCAGATTTGATCGAAATCGTGTCATTATTCAATCGGCGCACCGGCGTACCATCCATCAGCGCCAAGAATTCATCTAGCGGCACCAAATCGCACGCAGCAGCATCGGCGGCTTGGGTTTTGAAATGTGTCGGAATCACCATCTTTGGTTTGAGAAGTTGCAAAGTTTGCTTCGCTTCCGCCGGAGTGTAAGCTTTCGGCCCGCCGCCCACGGGAATCAGCACTACATCGGGCCGCCCGATCAAGATTTGTTCTTCAATGCCGATCGGGCCAGCAACTCCGCCCAAGTGTAAAATCTTAACGCCCGCTTGCTGCCACAGCCAAGCCACATTGACCCCAAATCGCCGTCCTCCCTCACGGTCTTTTTGGGTACGAATCCCTTGAATCCGCAGCCCGTTAGACCTGTAAGACCCCGGTTCGTACAAAAGGCCGGGATTGCCCGCAAATCCGTCGATCGCCCCTTCATCGAGCAACCGACTGCTAATCAGAATCAAATCTGTTGGCACTTTAGGAGGGCGATAGCCTGCGGTACAGCCCAGGGGGCGAAAAGGATTCACCAGCACCCTCGCACCGCCACCGGTGAACAAGAAGCAAGTGTGGCCCAACCACTGAATCGACAAGGAATTAGTAGTTTGAGCTTGATAGCTTTCCCATCCAGATGGCAAACCAGTGGAGAAAGCTGCTAGCAAACCCGTCTGTGCGTAACGTATTAATTGTCGCCGTTTCATCAAAAACACTCGGTAAGTGGGAAACTCAGGGTATGAAAGACCTGAGAGGGAAAGGACACGGCGATTTCAATCGCCTTGAATCTTTCTGTATCCATTACCGCCTTGGAGTTGCTGGACAGGAGTGTACTTTTGTAATGCACTTTCGGCAGGACAGTTACTGCCTCAAACCTTGCAACTCTGTACGCATAATGTTTGCTCTTATGGAGCCTCCCTTTCGGGGTAATGTTCGCTTCGACCTGGTTATAAAGGCTTGTTAGACCTGCAACACTGTTTCAGTGACTTTAAAACTGTTTAATTGCAGATGACAGAGCGGAAAACTAGCGTCGCATTCTCCGGTGTCATGACCTAAATAACGTCTCCTCTGTAAAGAGGGGTCTGGTCAGAACAGCTTGCAATTTCTTACAAGCTCAGTGGCGTTGATTCCCTGAGTTCCTGACCTTGTGGTTGCGGTTATCGGGTGTTGGTCGTTTGTTGTTATACCACAAAACACCGTCAGTCGATTTTAGATTTTAGATTTTAGATTTTAGATTTACTTGCAGCATTGAATCTGGAATCTCGAACAGGAGTGTAAAATTTGGGGTTCACCACGACAGGAGTGGGGGGCTTGTATCCTTTTTGGGGCGGTTCAGGTGCGAAAATGTGTACCCTACTCTCACGGTAAGGTGCTATAAGAGCGAACCCTACAAATTCAGAGAAATTCAACTAAAGTCTTTCTAAGAAATTTCGCAATAATTGCTTCCCCGAAGTCGTCAAAATACTTTCCGGGTGAAACTGCACACCTTCAATGTGCGGATATTCCCGGTGTCGCACGCCCATAATCGTTCCGTCTTCAACCCAAGCCGTAATTTCCAAAACTTCTGGACAACTCTGCTTTTCAATTACCAAACTGTGATAGCGAGTTGCAATCATCGGCGATTCCACGCCCTTAAAAACTCCGGTTCCTGCGTGTTCTACCTGAGAAGTTTTGCCGTGCATCAACACGGGTGCAGAAACAATTTTGCCACCGAATACTTGACCGATACTTTGATGTCCGAGGCACACGCCTAAAATTGGTAGAGTCGGCCCCAACTCTTTGATTAATTCCAGAGAAATTCCCGCATCTTCCGGCCGCCCCGGGCCTGGAGAAATCACCACTGCAGCAGGCTGCAATTGCCTAATTTCTGCTAAGGAAATTTGGTCGTTGCGGTAGACTTGCACTTCGCGGGCTACCGGCAACTGGGCACCGAGTTCTCCTAGATACTGTACCAAATTGTATGTAAAACTGTCGTAGTTATCGATTACTATAATCACGGGTTAAGTTGGATTTTAGGTTTGAGATTTTAGATTTTAGGTTAACTCGCTCCCTGAAAGCAAGGGTTTTAAGATTTTAGATAGATGCCCCAGATAAAAATAGTTGCAATATAGACGAATAAAACTAAAAACCTCCCATTGGTCATCTAAAACCTAAAATTTGCTGAGGCCAATAAGTTACTGACGGGCGATCGCAATTTGAACGACTGCCCACAAAGGAGGAAGCAGAAGTGCAGCACCGACGATCGTAGCAGCCATTGCCGATACCAGAACCGCTCCGGCCCCGCAGTCTTTGGCAATTTTGGCTAGTTCGTGGTAAGATTGCCCGACTGTCAAGTCTACCACCGATTCGATCGCCGTATTCAACAGTTCCATTGCTAAAACTATGCCAATGGTGACGCCGATCACAGATATTTCTACAGGTTTCAGTTGTAAAAATAGGCCGAGTCCGATCGCCAAAGTGCCAATAACAGTGTGAATCCGAAAATTGCGCTGAGTTTCAAAAGCATAACTCAGACCCCCCCAAGCGTATCTAAAACTCGTAGCTAAGCTAGATGCGATTTTCCAGGACAGATCTCGGTTGTATTTCAAGGCTTTTTTAGACTCGTGGACTGTCTGGCTAGAAGAGTCTTGAGGCATGGGCAGAAACTGTGCGATTTGTGATGAAATTGAGGGTCTATCTAGTGTCATAAAGAACCAACTTTAATTTACAGAGATGAATGAAAGCTAAACTTTTCAAATTAACTACATCAAGTCTAGGTAACTTTTCTAAGTTTTTACTAAAGTTTTGGTTTAATTTCAGAAAGTTATGTTGGGCTTGACATGATTTGTTAAGTAACCATCAACTTAAGTTATGCTGTTTGGATCGTAAGACCGATCGCCCGCAGCAAAGTTTCTTGTCGATCGAGCATTTGAGTCAGACTTTCTTCATCCGGGTGATCCCAGCCCAAAAGATGCAGAAAACCGTGGGCTGCCAGCCAAGCTAGTTCGGTTTTCAGGGGATGTCCTTGCTGCTGGGCTTGTCGGTTAGCTGTATCGATCGAGATGACGATATCACCCAAGTATAGGGGTTCAGATGACTGCATTTCCTCTAGCTGAGGACAGTCTACCTCTAAAGCTGCGAAAGCTAGTACATCGGTCGGTCGATCTTGCTGGCGGTACTGGAGGTTGAGGGCTTGCATCTCCCTATCGGCGGTTAAACGCAGACTGACTTCGTAGCCCGGGGCAACTGGCACATCCGCCGCCTGGTTTTCCAGCCAAACGCTAAACCAATTTTCCCAGGTTTCGGCCCAAATCTCCCCGCTGGCTGCACTCTCAGCGAGGTTGGAAGCGTCGGCTGACTGCTGGGCTAGCCCGTAACAGTCCTCGACGTTCACCTCAATTAACATCTTTTTGCTCTCCTGTCAAGGGATATATTCAATTTTTTTACAAATTCCAATTGCGCGATCGAACGGCAGGGGATTTTGCTGTTGCTGGAAAGATACAGTAATCTTTTAGAGATTGCAACAGGCAGGCAGAACAATCAGCTTAACTCCCGATTAAGAAAGATGAAAAACATCAGCAGAAATTAGAGGCTGATTGTTTGAATCCGCGATTAAGAATTGAAATATCGATCGAGAAAAGCCAAACCGACGAGTACGCCTAAAAGTCCGATCGCTGTCAAGGCAAAATGAAACAGAGAAGTCGCCCGCTTGCGAACCATGTTCCGCATCGCCAGCTTGACATAACTCGGTGGAGGTGCATTGTTTGTCGGTGCAGCCGGGGTTTCGGCGGACTCTTCTGAGGCGGGAATTGCTGAGGGAGGTTGACTCATAACGGTTAGTTTAAAAGGTTAAGAGAGGGACTGTTGAGGACAGGCTCGTCCCGATGTTAACAAATATGTAACGTTTTGTGTAGGATTTTTTAGCTTTTCGATCGCCCCGGGCCCATTAAAGGGGGATTATACCAACAGATGAATGTGCGATCGCCCTGATTATCAATTCGATATTTTCTTTTCATCTTCAGATACACAGGGATAAATTAAATTCCCGATCCGTGTTCCTGTGCGCTTTAACAAAAATTTTTAGATTGTCAAGTCGCACAATCAAGCGACACTCACTTGAGTTAACTCAAATGAGTGTCACCAGAAAAAGCGACTGTTAACCAACCGCGACGGGCAGTTATTCATAGATATAGCCACGGAAAAACAGAAACAAAATTTTCCGGCTAAATAACCCAAGCTAAAAGTTAAATTACTCGCACAAAAACATGGAAGTTTCCACCTTTGAAATCCTCGCCGCACCGATCGCACCTGTGATGGGCATCCCTCCACAACTCATCCCAGTGGCTCGTCGAATCGTTCAGGGATACTTTCTCACCATCTCCAATCTCGAAGCGATCGACTTGCGATATCGGATTGAGTTTACCATCAGCTTACCCGTGCCGGCAAATCCTAATAAAATCTTGCTCAACAACGCTTTCTTAGTTGTTGACGTGGAAGGCACTAACATCGAGGTACCTCTGACTCAGCAGCCAGGGAAACCGAAGGTATATCGCGCATTTTTCACAATACCCGCTCACAAAACTGCATCTGTTCAATTGTTGCCCATTCTGCCAAAAACTCTGACTCCAGGTTTGTTGGAAGTGCGCGGCTATGTCTCGCTATTTGTGCCAGCGCGCTCCATCTTTCCAAAGCCTCAACCCCAAAGCAAGAAACCAGTCAAGGTGTTATTGAATCCCGAAATTCGCGGTACTTTCTTGCCAAACGATTTCCCATCCGAAAATCCAACTTTACCCGACTTCGATCAAATTAATTACACATTAGCGATCGCCAGTGGAAAAGGCTTGAACGAGATTACGCCTGAACCAGGTAAACCAATTATCATCGATTTACCAATTGTTGGCCCAATTTTGGAAGAGTTACGCAACGGTAATTTGGACTTGGCTACTTTGGAAGCAGACAATTCAGAAAAAGCTCAAATGCTCGTGCAACTGCTGGCCCAACTCGATGCCAATGATGTCAATTTGAAAGAGCTAAATACAGTGATGGATAAATTCGATATTCCTGTCAGAATGTCTCGCGGCTAGAACTGTTAAATGGTAAGTAACTGTAGGGTGGGCAATGCCCACTTTACGTTTACTTACGTTTAATTACCCCCACTTATACACTCACTGAGCTTTATTCAAATGTCGAACTCATTTAAATTTCAGCCTGTTTCTTTTAGTTGGGTTGCTGTTCATCCGCAGCCCAAAGGTGTTGTTCAATTTATTGGTGGAACTTTTTTTGGTAGTTTGCCAACTTTGTTTTATCGATATTTTTTACAGCAGTTGTTTGAAGAAGGTTATACCGTAGTTGCTTTGCCATTTAGATTTACTTTTCGTCACTGGCCGATCGCTATTGGGTTATTAAAAGAACAGGAGATACTGAGAACCGAACTGACCGAGATTGCTCAAAGATTAGGCTATGAAAGCGAAATTTATCAAGAACCATCGAGTTATTTTTGGGTGGGTCACAGTCTGGGATGCAAGTACATTGCTCTTTTAGAATTTTTAAGCGACGATCGGTATCCAAATATTGTGGAGAAATTCTGCGATCGCCCTGACTACGAACGGATTCAAAGGTTAATCGAAAATCTGGGCATCGACCGACCTTCAATTAAAGGCCAGCCGTCCTTATTAATTGCTCCTGATATCAGCAATACAGAGAGCGCTATTCCAGTGCGATCGCTAGCACAATTGTTAGACAAATTCCGCTTAGGAGTGCTACCAACCAGAGAACAAACTCAATGCTTTATTGCTAATAGTTCTCTGTTTAATTTGACTGCAATAATTTCTTTCGAGCTAGATGATATTGCTGGTTCTATCAAAGATATCAACAAAAGTCCCGAAGAACAAAAAAACAGCGATGTACTTTGGCTCATACAACAGCTAAGTAATAGAAAATTGCCTTTATTGAGCCAGGAAATAGAAGGCAAACATTTAGAGCCGATTGGCATCAAAATCGGTTATTATATTGTTGACCTCAATCCTTGGGATAAATTCATCAAACCTCTGAAAAGCCGATTTCTTGAATATTGGTCTGTTCATTTTTTGGAGGTTTTGAAAAAGCGGTTAGGCGCTTAAATATCGGTTGTTATTTGCGATCGCCCTTTCAATCCTCTCTCCTCCAACAGAGAATCGGCCCAAACAGCATCAGTTTCGGACAGTGGGGGAACTGGTGCGGCGGTGTAATCTATTCTAAAGTCATAGGCGGCGCGATCGTAAACCCCATTTAATAACCCTTGTAAATCTACAATTGGTTCCGCATCACCCGCGCGCAAAGGCAGGGGAAACTGAGGAATCATATCGGGTAAATTGAAAAGGTACAAATCCGCCAAAGGCCTTTGATTTCCGCGACTCACTAAAATTCGATAACTTGCCTCAATATCGTTACCAAAAACTGGTAGAGGTTGGTAACTTCGCAGCAAGTCAATTTCAACCATATGAGTGCGACTACCAAACACCTTTTCTCGCTTTGCTTCATACATTTCTCGCCCTTTGCCAGTGCGCTTATTGGCTGGTGACAGCACTTCAATCACTGTCACAACTTCCCTAGTTGCTGTATCTCGTACCTCTAAATATGCTTCCCTAAATTCCACAGGTACTGGCAGTCTTACTTTCAAAGCTTTCACAGGCGGTGCGGCAACTGCAACATTAGAAGAAGTAGGGTTGGTTGGACTAGGAGAACGTTGCACAGTGACATCAGGAATCCCCACTAATAGGGAATTGTCCCCGCTAAGCTCATAAACTCTTTTTTCAATATCGACGATATATTTTGGCAGCAACTGCGGCACTAATGATTCAAAAATGCTACTAATTAGCAAGTGATGTACTTGAGGCCAAAAATCAGGATGTTCTAAATAAGGATTCATCCCTGGAAACGGATTAGGCATTAATCTAGCTCCGGTTAATTTACCTACTTCTATTATCCCCTTAACCCTCTGTCCCGCAACAGAGAATCGGCCCAAACAGCATCCGTTTCTGACAGCGGGGGCACTGCATCGGCTGTGTAATCAATTTCAAAATCATAACCTGCGCGATCGTATACTTGATTAATCAGCGCCTGTAAATCCAGAACCGGCTCTACATCTTCGGGACGCAAAGGCAAGGGAAATGCAGGAATTGTATCGGGAAGGTTAAATAAGTATAAATCTGCGATCGGGCGTTGATTGCTGCGGCTGACTAAAACGCGGCAGTCGCTTTTATGGGAATGTCCGAAAACTGGCAAAGGTTCCCCACCACGCAACAAGTCTATTTCGACTAAATGGGTACTGCTATCAAATATTTTATTTCGCTTATTGTCATACTTTTCTCTACCTTCCCCCCGGCGTTTATTTGCAGGCGAAAGCACTTCAAGAACCGTGACAACTTCCTTGGTTGTCATATCGATTACTTCTAAATATCCTTCCCTAAATTCTTCCGACACTGGGATTCTCACTTTTAAAGGCTGCACAGTTCGGGAAGCGACGGCGACAGCATTAGATGCGATCGCACTTGCGGGAAGGCGTTTCTGTTGGATAGAGACATCAGGAATCGCTACTAATAGAGAATTTTCACCTTTGATTTCGTAAATTCGCTTTTCAATAGCGACGCGGTATTTCGGGCGCAATTGCGGAGTTAACGACTCCTTAATCACACTAATCAGTAAATGATGGACTTCTGGCCAAAAATCAGGATGTTCTAAATAAGGATTCATCCCCGGAAATGGATTAGGCATGAGCGTACTTCCCGTTTACCACTACTATTTTAGCAGCTCAATAAAAAAAACGCAGACAATATCAACATATCATCTGCGTTAATCCGCGTGCCTCTGCGATTAAAATGACCTAAAAATTGCCATAACTACTAATAGCCCCCTGCAACCTGCGAATCACTTCATCAACCGAAATCGCCCCCAACTCCCCAGAAGCCCGAGTCCGAATATTCAAACTATTCGCCTCAACTTCCTTCGCACCCACAACACCCATCACCGGAATTTTATCCTTCTCAGCATTGCGAATCAACTTGCCCAAACGCTCGCTATCCTCATCAGCTTCAGCGCGAATATTTAGCGCCTTCATCTTCGCCGCCACTTCCTTCGCAAACGGCAAAAACTCCGCGCTGACAGGCAACAACCGCACCTGAATTGGCGCCAACCACAGCGGAAAATCGCCCGCATACTGCTCGATCAAAATCCCGATCAAACGTTCCAAAGAACCGAAAGGAGCGCGGTGAATCATCACCGGACGCTTGCGAATACCGTCTTCAGCGACGTATTCCAAATCAAAACGTTCTGGCAAATTGTAATCTACCTGAACAGTTCCTAATTGCCATTCTCTATCCAAAACATCTTGGAAAATGAAATCGAGTTTCGGCCCGTAAAAAGCCGCCTCCCCAATTCCCTCAAAATAATTCATTCCCAAAGTTTCCACCGCGCGGCGGATTGCACCTTGAGCCTTTTCCCAAGCTTCATCAGAACCGATGTATTTCTCTAAATTGTTCGGATCGCGGAAACTCAAACGCGCCTTAAAGTTTTTCAGTTGCAGACTCTTGAATACTGACAGAATCAAATCCACCACATTCAAGAATTCAGCATCCAACTGTTCCGGCGTGACAAATAAGTGGGAATCATCCACCGTAAAGCCGCGCACCCGCGTTAAACCGCCCAATTCTCCCGATTGTTCGTAGCGGTAAACTGTGCCGAATTCTGCCAACCGCATCGGCAATTCGCGATAGGAACGCAATTCGCTTTTGTAAATTTGAATGTGAAAAGGGCAATTCATGGGTTTCATCACAAAACCCTGTTCGTTTGCTGCCGCTTCCTCATCCTCCGCCATCAGCGGAAACATATCTTCTTTGTATTTCTGCCAATGTCCAGAAATTTTGAACAAATCGACTCTGGCAATGTGCGGAGTCACTACTTGCAAATAGCCCCGCTTGATTTGTTCTTGTTTCAAGTAATCTTCTAAAATACTTCTCAAAACAGTGCCTTTCGGCGTCCACAAAGGCAAACCCGGCCCAACTGCATCGGCAAAGATAAATAAGCCTAATTCTTTGCCTAATTTGCGGTGATCGCGCCTTAATGCTTCTTCTTTGCGGTGTTTGTATGCTGCTAGCTGTTCGGGAGTTTCCCAAGCAGTACCGTAAATGCGCTGTAACTGAGCTTTGGTTTCGTCGCCGCGCCAGTACGCGCCTGCTAGGCTTTCTAGCTCGATCGCCTTTGGATTCAACTCACTGGTATTATCTAAGTGAGGCCCGGCGCACAAATCCCACCATTCCTCGCCCACATGGTAAAGAGTAATCGGTTCTATCAAACCTTCTAAAATTTCTAATTTGTAAGGTTCGTTAATCTCCTTAATTCTGCGTTCCGCTTCCTCGCGGCTGACTTCTTCCCGAATTACAGGCAATTTACGGTTGATGATTTTGATCATCTCTTTTTTAATGGCTTTTAAATCCTGTTCCGTAAAAGGTTCGGGAGTGTCAAAGTCATAATAGAAACCGTTTTCAATCCAAGGGCCAATGGTCACTTGCGCCTTGGGAAATAACTTCTGCACCGCCATCGCCATAACGTGGGAGGTGGTGTGGCGAATTTTTTTTAGTGATTCCGACTCACTCGTGCGGGGCAACTCAATTTTAACGGACTCTTCTGGAGCGGACATGGATTCTGAGCTAGACATCGGCTGAATTAGCAATTAATTTAGTTGCAGTTGCTTCTATCTTACTCAGATTGGGACAGCAAGCGCCGACTTCAGGTTGGGGGACACCCTGGGAAATTAGGTCATTCTGGGTATGGGGCATGGGGCATTGGGCATTGGGCATAGTTTTTTTCTTTCTTCTTCCTTTCATCCGTTACATCCGTTACATCTCAGATGTTGCACCATTGTCAAGAACGGGCAAGATGCCCGTTCCACAAAGAATGAGTTTTCTTGTGGAACAGGCATCTTGCCTGTTCCTAAAGAAGTAATTGAGAATGGTGCAAGATGTGAGTTACATCCGAAGAAAGCGAATCCCTTGCCGAACTTCCTTCTGCTATGGGCTATTGCTAGCGAGTCTGAGCCGATATTGCACAATTTGGGGATTTCGACTCAAAAATCGCTGCTGACACCATTAAATTTATTCACACCCACCTACTAATTGTTGTGAAACCCTTGAATTTTTATTAAAAATATGTTACAATTTGTAAAGACCGTCTAAGACTATAATAGATAAATAACCCAATTTTGATCCATGCCTAATTCCAACTTGCCCGAGCCAGAATTGCTCAAAGCGTTACTGGAACCGCTCTTAGAGGATTTCAATTACTGGTTCGACCGATCGGCAAAACTCTTAGAAACTGAAGAAATTCCCTTTCTGGGCGACGAAGATCAATCTGACTTGCTGGCGCGAGTCAAACAGGCTCAGCAAGAAGTAGGCGCGGCTAAAGCTCTATTTCAAGCAACCGGAGGTCAAGTTGGGATTGAAACAGCAGCACTGATGCCGTGGCACAGACTGCTCGCCGAATGCTGGCAAGTATCGGCGCGCTTTCGCTCATTGCAGTCAGCTCCCCCTGGAAAATAAGGAAGCGAGTTCAAGTTAAATTTGCAGTCAAATCCCCAATCTTGGGAAATGTGGCGGCCCACTTGACCACCTCAAACAGATTTCCAGTTAATAAGTTATCAGAAAATTGGGTTTAAAAGCCCGTCCTTTTAGGAAGGCTTTATTTCCAAAAAGTTCTAAAAGTTTCCCAAATAGTACCCTATACTACAAAGAGATACAGGTAGAATAACCGCGAGCATCGAATGGATAACCAACCCCAAAATGACCCGCTTGAGAAACAATAATGTCTCGTGGGTGGCGAAAACCACAAAAACATAGCTAGGGTAGCCATCGCGCACCCATACCAGAAAACTCAAAATCTTAGTAGTTAGATGTACGCCAAGGGCATACGGGAACAAAGGGAATGAACCCTTAACGCTTGGGGAGACAAGCCCTCTGGGACTATTCAAATTAGGCTCGAAGCTTCGTTCAATTGGACGGGTTTTTGGTTTAAATATTGCCGAAGGGATGAATAGTTTAAAGGTATGTCAGTGAACCAAGAATCCCCGCGTTTACGGCCGGGAGTGTCAATACTTGCTGAAACACTTTTGTAAATTGCTGTGTGGCTGTTTAGCCCGGAGGAGAAGATAATGTTGCACCTGCTTTATATTTTAGCTTTTACCGTTCTTGCTTTTCTGGCAGTCGGTAACTTAATCCGCAGTCTCGTCACCGTTGGTATGGAGTCCCAGCGCCCTCAACAGTTCAGGGCAAATAATCCCTACGCATCCTATCCTCGCTCTCAATCTGTACCGCATCCAGAACTTTTAGACGAACACGGAAATGTTGTCAATGAACCGCTGTTAGTGATGCGTTCGCTGACTGTCCAAGACGCCCGCGAACAATTAGATGCTCTCTACAAATCATCTCCGGGCGGCAGCGACGAAGGGGGCGAACTAGCCTGATACAACCACAGCCGCAGCATTTATACTCAGGGGCGATGCCTCAAAAAAATATAGGACTTACACGGTAGGTGTCCGAAGCCCGGTTTATTCATAGATGGTGGGTAAAAACCGGGTTTCTTGGGATCAGTCGTCAAAATAATTGGTCGTTAGTTTTTAACTAATGGCTAATTATTTGCGCTTTTTTAAAGTTTAATTACCGATTAACCAGATCGATCGCCAAAAAGCGATAATTATGGCACTGATATCCAATAGAGCGAGGATAGTTTGACACTCAAGTACAGGGAAACTAGGAATCGGGGCGGGCACGGCGGAGCGAATTGGGGCGAACACCGGGATACTCCTGGAGAGCGAAACCGATTTCTTTGTACTTTACTTACCGAGAAAATGGGTTTAAAGCCCTGCCCTTCTAGGGCGGCTTTTTTCTTATCAATCGTGTTGTCCCTTTGTAACAGTATGGTACAATACTGAGACAAGGAGGTACTACAAGTGTTTTCTCTAACCTACGAGTTTAAGCTCAAACCTACCGTCAGCCAAGTTTCACTGTTTGAAGACTGGCTAGAACAGTGTCGGCGGGTGTATAACTACGCACTTGCTGAACGGAAGGCTTGGTATAAGTCTCGTAGTTGCCTGGTTAATGCTTGTTCCCTACATTCCGAGTACATTATTCCTGCTGATGCTAAGCGTCCTACTTATGCTTCTCAGTGCAAAAGTTTAACAGCAGCAAAAGAAAAAATCCCCGCTTTGAGGGTAGTTCAATCGCAAGTTCTACAACAAACACTTAAACGGTTAGAACAAGCTTTTGTTTCAATGTGGGAGAGAAACTTTGGCTTTCCTCGGTACAAGAAGTCTGGTCGCTGTAAATCTTTTGTTTTTCCACAACTGGGGAAATCGCCTTTGAAAAACGGGATGATTAACCTACCTAAAATAGGTTGGGTTAAGTTCCGACAATCAAGGGAGATACCTGGTGATGCCTTGGTGAAACAAGCTCGAATTGTTAAACGATCTAGCGGTTGGTACGTGATGCTTAGTTTGCAATGGGGCGTATCTGTACCTCAAGCAACACCATCAGGAGAAGCAGTAGGAATCGACGTAGGATTAATCAGTTTTCTCGCTACATCATCTGGGCTAACACTACCAAGACCGAGGTTTTTTGTAGACCTTCAACGCAAGCTTAAATTGCTGCAACAAAGAGTCAACAGAAAGAAACTTGGGTCAAATAATTGGCGTAAAGCTCAAACGAAAGTGGCAAAACTCCATGAACATATAAGCAACACCCGCAAGAACTTTCATTGGCGTACTGCTCACTTGCTTTGCAATCAGGCAGGAATGATATTTGTTGAAGACTTAAATTGCAAAGCTCTAGCTGCGGGAATGTTAGCCAAGCACTGCCTAGATGCGGCTTGGGGACAATTCTTCAATATTCTGAAACAGTGTTGTTTTAAGCGTGGAGTCTTTTTCAGGGAAGTTGACTCTAGAAAAACAAGTCAAATTTGCCCTAACTGTGGAGTGGAGACAGGTAAAAAAGATTTGTCAGAACGTATCCACAAATGTAATAGCTGCGGGTATACAACTGATAGAGATGTTGCCGCAGCCCAAGTAGTTCTACGACGAGGACTTGCAGCGGTAGGACATACCGTCAAGATGCTTAATGAGGGCAAAGTCGTTGGACTCCCTACGAGTTAAGAATCTTCGCGCTTATAGGGCGGAGAGTGTCAACAAGTGCTGTAAATCTATCAGATACTGAAGAAGGAGCGCTCTAAAGCTCCTATCGATCCTGTTTTGTCATCGGCAAAAATGCACGTTTAAAGCTAGATGATCGTCCCTATTTCGCTACTGGCAGAACTTCTGCAAGCTTTGCCCCAACTGCGGGCACAAATTTATTTCAAATCTTCCATGACAGCCCTGTCTCACGCTATGGAAGACTTAGTTTTGGCGGGTTCCGACGACGAACCCCTAGTGATTGCCAGCTTTCAGCGAGAGCGCTTCTACCGCCAGGAAGCTCACCGCTACCGGCGAATTGCCTCACGATCCTCTCAGGTATACGTGCTAGCAGCACCGGAAACTGAGTTTAAAAATTCTTCGGAGTGTCACGAAACTGTGGCGTTTGAACCGGAGGACGGATTAAGTAAAGAGTGGCACTTAGTGGTGCTGGGGCAAAACTACTCAACTTGCCTGATTTGTCAAGAAAAAATTGTGCCGATCGACAACCAGGACGATAGCGGGCCGCTGGTGATGGATCAAGCTCGCAGATTTGAAGGAATTTGGACGTTCGATCGCGAGGTAAGCTCCAAAGCGGCCGCATTGTTGCTCGATAGAATAGTCAACTATCGCCCGGAATTGGCCGAAAAGATCGATCGAGCCCGAACTACTTACAAGCTCAAAACACCGAAAAAAACGAGGAAATCCGCCGCTTCCAAAGCCGCCAAACCCGACAAAAGTACGGCAAAAAGCTCAAAAATTCCCAATCCAAAATTGAGCGATGCTTTTACCGAACGCTTAGTCACCTACTTGCAAGCAGGCCAGCACAAACTGCTCAAAGCATACGCCGCCATCGCCGCCCAGGAACGCAAAGAACGCCTGGTAAACTTAATTACAACGGCAATGCGGCAGTCTCTCAACCCACAAGAAATCGTCGAAGTTGCAGTTCAAGAACTCGGCACTGTCCTGTCAGCAAGCCGATGTTTGATTTATCGGTGCAAGGCCACAGATGTGGCGGTCAAAATCGATCGCGAGTTTTTGGCTCCCGGCGCTAGTTCCATGCTGGATCAGACTTGGCTGTTGCAGGAAAATCAAATATGGATCGACGCGGTGGCGCGGCAAGAGCGAGTTTACATCCAAGACACAGCACAACACCCGCTAATTGTCAATAGAAAATTCCTGGAAAAAACTGTAAAAAATGGGCAAATTGTCTCTTGGTTAATGGTGCCAGTGCTTTATCAGGGGCGGGTTTTGGGAATGGTGGAAATGCACCAGTGCCGATCGACTTTGGCTTGGGAAGAAGACGAAATTGCTTTAGTAGAGGCGATCGCCACCCAACTAGGAGCAGCCTTAATTCAAGCAGAAACCTACGCTCATTTAGAAGAACTCAACCAACAATTAGAAGCATTAGACCGCACTCGCAGCAATCTAATTGCCATCACCGGACACGAACTTCGCACTCCACTTTCTACGATTCAAGTTTGTTTGGAAAGTTTGAACTCGGAACCAGATATGCCAGCCGAATTGCGGCAAATTATGTTAGAAACTGCCCTCGGTGATGCCGATCGAATGCGGAAACTCGTGCAGGATTTCTTAACTCTTTCTCACTTAGAAAGCGGGCGAGTTCAATGGAATGTAGAATCGCTGACGCTGCAAGAATGTGTTGATTTAGCCCTCAGCAGCGTGCGATCGCGTTGCGGACTCGATCGACAGTTACCGGAAATTATCGCCGAAGTGTCCGCAGAATTGCCTTTAGTGCAAGCTGACGGAGAGTGGTTGGTGGAGGTTCTCTCCAAACTGCTAGACAACGCTTGCAAATTCACCACACCTCAAGGAAGCGTGACCATAAGAGCCAAATGCAACGGTTCTCGGATGGTGGAAGTGCTCGTAGCCGATACGGGGAGGGGAATAGAGGCGAACAGTTTAAAAGTAGTGTTCGATCGATTTTATCAAGAAGAAGGAGCTTTGCGCCGCAGCGCCGGCGGTACCGGTTTGGGATTGGCAATTTGCAAACAGATTGTTGCCGGCTGGGGCGGTAAAATTTGGGTAGATTCCGCAGGAAAAGATAGAGGGAGTGAATTTCACTTTACTATTCCCACTGTTTAGACTCAAGTGATAATAGTTAACTAATCACTCTTAAAGGTGATGTGGCGGGAGCGGTGTTCAGCTTTAAAATCGAAAGTATTAAAGCTGATTCAGGATGCGCTTGCCGTCTTAAACCCGGTTTGGCGACAGAATACCTAGGGAGGCTGCCGAAAATTAATATCAGTTTAAAAAAAGAATGCAACTGTAGGCAAGCTGCAAACCCCGATAGTCATCAGTCTTGCCCAATCTAAAATCTAAAATCTAAAATCTAAAATGGTATAAGTCTCCTGTCCACAAGCCGTGACATGGTAAAAGTCGAGCGAATCTGTTGAGGCACTGCCGACGCCAGTGTTGATTCCTGAAAAGTTGAGGATGCAAATGTTTCGCCCGGAAAAAGTTTGTTTCCAGAAGAAGACTCAAACCTAGAGGGTAGGAAAATCGATTATGTCACCTACAAGCCAGATGAAATCTACTCAACCTATGGCCAAAAAGCCACAACTACAATTAGGTTCTCAAGGTAAAGCGGTATTGGAACTCGAACAACTGCTAACCAAGTTGCACCTTTACCGGCAGCCTGCTAAAGGAATTTTTAACAAAACCGTTGAATTTTCTGTGAAGCTGTTTCAGTTTCGGGTTTTCTTGTCGCCCGACGGCATTGTCGGGCCGCTCACTTGGCAGGCGCTTTATACTGAAGCTCCAGTTAATATGCCGGTACTCAGATTGGGCAGTTCTGGAAAAGCAGTTGCTACTGTTCAGGAAGTTCTCAAACTTTCCCAGCATTATGGCGGTAAAGTTGACGGCGACTTTTCTACTTTGACGGACAAAGCTGTTCGCGCATTTCAAAAAAGCTTTGGGATTGAGGCTGACGGGATTGTCAATCAAGAAACTTGGACTGCTTTGAGCCAAATTCCGCGCGGCTATGACCCTAATTCGTTCTTGACTTAGGGTTGACGCGGTAAATTGTTCGATCGTGTGTGGGGGGAAATTGGGGAGCATCTCAGTTTTGCATTTACAGTGCGAGCGTCCCCGCTCGCGTATTGTACAATACGCGAGCGGGGACGCTCGCACTACAATAAAAAAAATGCTTTTTACAAAACTGAGATGCTCCCGGAAATTGGGGGAATGTGCGATTATTCTGGTGCCCCACAAGCACCAGAATAATTGCTGTTTTTTTTTGATAAATTTTTCGGAATTCGTGCTGCCTAATTTTGTTTTCTAACTTTGGTGGAAATTACCAATTATGAATTATTAATTACTAATTATCAGTTATCAGAAAAGATCGATCGCCAAAAAACTGTTAACTTTCCTTACAATTTCGAGAACAGCGTGCAGTCTCGATGATACGATGCCGTAAAAATCCTTTGGATATATCTATGGCCGAACAACTTACTGGACAACCCCCAATCTTCGGCGGCAGCACAGGCGGCTTGCTGACCAAGGCGCTAGTTGAAGAGAAGTACGCTATCACTTGGACTAGCCCCAAGGAGCAGGTGTTTGAAATGCCTACGGGTGGCGCTGCGATTATGCGTCAAGGCGACAACTTGCTGCATCTGCCCCGGAAGGAGCAGTGCATCGCTTTGGGCGGCCAGCAACTGCGGGCTAAATTCAAAATCACCAACTACAAAATTTACCGCGTGTTTCCAGACGGTACTACTGAGTACCTGCATCCCAAGGATGGCGTGTTCCCTGAGAAGGTGAACGAAGGTCGTCCCTACAACGGTAAGATTGACCGCAATATTGGCAGCAATCCAAATCCGGCTACGCTCAAGTTCACAGGTAAGAAGACTTTCGATCCTTAGACAATGAGTTCATGGCTGAGCAAAACATAGGTAATATTTCCTGTAAGGCTCAGCTTGTAAACTTGTTTTTGCAGTAGTATTCGGGCGCGGGAGGCTAAGCCCGCAGCGCCAGAATACTACTGCAAACTTCAAATCTTATTAAAAATTAATAATTAAATTAAGAATGAATCTCGTAATCAGGCGATCGACTCATCAGGATATTGATGTTTGCGCCCGCATTAATTATGAAGCTTTTAAATGTATTTCCGATCGCCATCAATTCCCTACAGATTTTCCGACGCTGGAGTTTTCCACTGAAATTATTGGTCTTCTGATCGAAAGTCCGGTATTTTTTGGCATAGTAGCCGAGAACTCCGGTGCGGTTGTCGGCTGCGGGTTTATGGACGAACGCAACCCGATTCGCGGTATCGGGCCCGTCAGTGTCGATCGAACTTTTCAAGGCCGCGGCGCGGGACGCGAAATCATGAAAGCTTTGCTGGAACGCGGACAGGACGCTGTGGGCATCCGTTTGGTTCAGGAATCTTTTAATATGGCGTCGCTGTCGCTGTACGCTTCTTTGGGTTTTGAGGTGAAGGAACCTTTCGTGTTAATGGAAGGGAAGTTTCGCAGCCAGCCTCCGCATGGGTTTGAGGTGCGGCCGCTGGCTAGTGAGGATGTTGGTGAATGTGCCGCTTTGTGCGAAAAACTGTGCGGGTGCGATCGAACTTGGGAGATTGAAGACGCCCTGAATTTGTTTTCTCCTTGGGTTGCTTGCAAAGAAGGTCGGATTGTGGCTTATACTTGTGCGGTGTCGGCTTTGAGCCACAGCGTCGCAGAAACTGAAGCCGATATGCAGGCTTTACTGTTGGGGGCTGCTGCGTCGAACTCCGAAGCACAGGTTTCTTTTCACTTGCCGGTGCGTTACGCAAGTTTGTTTCGCTGGTGCTTGCAAGAGGGGCTGCGCGCCCTCAAGCCGATGGCGGTGATGGCAGTTGGCGAGTATCAGTCGCCGGAGGGATGTTGCTTTCCGTCTTTTGTCTATTGATCCCAAGACGGTTAGGACGCTTTTAATCGCTGAAATCCTAGGATTGCATTTTCCTTCTTCCTGACATCCGTTACATCCGTTACATCCGTTACAGAATCCGTTGCCGAACTTCCTTATTCCTTCTGATATATATGATATTCCCCGATTTCTCACAATTTTCGGAACTGGCGAAACAAGGCAATTTTGTACCCGTGTATCAAGAATGGGTTGCTGATTTGGATACGCCGGTGTCTGCGTGGTATCGGGTTTGTGCGGGTCAACCTTACAGTTTTCTGCTGGAGTCGGTGGAAGGTGGGGAAAAACTTGGGCGTTATAGTTTCTTAGGGTGCGATCCGTTGTGGATTTTGGAGGCAAGGGGATCTCGCACAACTCAAGTTTACCGCGACGGTTCCGAAAAAGTATTTACGGGCGATCCGTTTGTAGCTTTAACTGAATGTTTGGAGTCTTATCAACCGGTGAAATTGCCGCAGTTACCGGCGGGAATTGGCGGGCTATTCGGTTTTTGGGGTTACGAGTTAATTAAGTGGATAGAACCGCGAGTTCCCGTGCATCCAGCAAGCGAGAATGATTTGCCGGATGGATTGTGGATGCAGGTGGATAATTTGCTGATTTTCGACCAGGTGAAGCGGAAAATTTGGGCCGTCGCCTATGCGGATTTGCGCGAGGTTGGCGTTGATTTGGCCGATGCTTATCAGCAAGCGTGCGATCGCGTTGGCAAGTTAGTTGAGAAGCTGCAATCGCCGCTTTCCCGGCAATCTACTCTCATAGAATGGACACCTCCCAGTCACGGGCAAGATGCCCGTTCCACAAGAGATAAGGACGGGCAAGATGCCCGTTCCACAAGAGATAAGGACGGGCAAGATGCCCGTTCCACAACGGGAAATACAGAATTGGCTTACACTAGCAATATTACCCGTGAAAAGTATTGTGCCAATGTCTTAAAAGCTAAGGATTATATCAAAGCCGGAGATATTTTTCAAGTAGTTATTTCGCAGCGACTAGAGGCTGAATACAGTGGCGATTCTTTTGCACTTTACCGTTCTTTGCGTCTCATAAATCCTTCTCCGTACATGGCTTATTTTCATTTCAGAGATTGGCAGATTATCGGTTCGAGTCCCGAAATTATGGTGAAGGCGGAAAACACTGCTGATGGCAAAAAGATAGCAACTTTGCGGCCAATCGCCGGCACTCGCCGCCGGGGTAAAACTCCTCAAGAAGATGATGCTTTGGCTGCTGAATTGCTGCAAGATCCGAAAGAAATTGCGGAACACGTTATGTTAGTTGATTTGGGCAGGAACGATTTAGGCAGAGTTTGCCGAAACGGTACTGTAAAAGTTGACGAATTAATGGAAATTGAGCGTTATTCTCACGTCATGCACATTGTGAGCAATGTGGTGGGAGAATTGGCCCAGGATAAGACAGCTTGGGATTTGTTGAAAGCGGGTTTTCCTGCGGGTACGGTTAGCGGTGCTCCGAAGATTCGGGCGATGGAGATTGTGCACGAGTTGGAAGGTTGTCGCCGGGGGCCGTATTCTGGGGTTTACGGGTATTATGATTTTGAGGGGCAGTTGAATAGTGCGATCGCAATTCGGACTATGGTTGTTCGTTCTCAAGGAGGCGATAAACATTCGGTTTCTGTGCAAGCAGGTGCTGGTTTGGTGGCTGATTCTAACCCGGATATGGAGTACGAAGAAACGCTCAATAAAGCCAGGGGAATGTTGGAGGCAATTCGCTGTTTGAAGTAGCTCGCACCGACGGTTGAAACCGCGTTTACACACAAAACGCACTCCAAACGGGTTGAAGAGTCGATCGCATAACAAAATGTATAATAAAAAGATGGATTGAAACCAGGCTAAAAAAATGAAAGTAACACAGGCTACAGCATTGGTAAAATACGTTGCTGATGCAAATGGGAATAAAACTGATGTGCTTGTCCCGCTAGAAGTTTGGGAGGCTTTGCTAGCTTCTTGGAAAGAAATGATCGATAGATTGGAAGATCGAGAAGATATTGGGATTTTCCAAGAGTGGATGCAACAGCGGGATGCCGGTCAGGTGGAAACTATTTCTTTGGAAGATTTGGAGCAGGAATTGATCGCAGATGGCCTTGTATAGAGTTGAAGTAATTAGCTCGGCACGTCTAGAAATTCGCGCTCTACCGGGTAATATGCGACAGCGAGTGCTCGGACTTCTGAAAGCACTATCCTCACAACCCCGACCCGACAGCACCAAGCAGATGGATACATTAAACTTGGGTGGTGAATTGCCTTCAAGTATCGGGCTATATCGCATTAGGGTAGAATCTTGGCGAGTTGTGTATGTAGTGGAAGAAGATTTACAGTTACTGACTGTGTTAACTGTTAGAAAACGGCCTCCTTATCAGTATGAAAATTTGCGTCAATTGTTGTCGGAAGCGATCGCGAATGAGGGTGAATGATCGTCTAAATTGGCGGTTTCAACCGCGCCTGCACAAACACTGACGCGCACAAAAAGGGTTGAAGACACCCCCCCGCTAAGTCCCTCTAATCCCAGGAAATGCAGGCTGCCCGATGTAAAATATCACTTGTCGATCGACTTTTACCCGAAACATAATTATGAATTTTTATATAGTTGACGTGTTTGCCGAGTCAAAATATGCTGGCAACCAGCTAGCTGTATTTTGCGGTGCAGGAGTTGCCGAACTATCTGAAGCCCAAATGCTACAGATAGCCAGAGAAATTAATTATTCAGAAACTACGTTTATTCGATCGCCCGATCCGCGAGATGGCGGCTATGACGTGCGGATATTCACGCCCAAGAAGGAATTGCCCTTTGCGGGTCATCCGACTTTGGGCACTGCGTTTGTGTTGCAGCAAGAGATTATTCGCGAAAAGGTCGATCGAGTAATTCTCAATCTAGCCGTCGGTCAAATTCCAGTTACTTTTAATTATCACAATGAATCGGCAGATATTTTGTGGATGCGACAAAACCCGCCTAGTTTTGGTCAAGTTTTATCAGCCGAAAGTCTGGCAAATGTCCTGAATTTAGAACCAGATGAAATTGATGCAAACTTCCCAATTCAAGAAGTTTCGACCGGAGTGCCGTTTATAATTGTCCCATTAAAAACTCTCGCATCGCTCAAAAAAGCTCAAGTCAACTTAGATAAATACTTTGAGCTAGTTGATACAATGGAAGCAAAAGAAATTTTGATATTTTGCCCAGAAACCTACAGCGACCTTAATGATTTAAGCGTGCGAGTTTTTGCCCATTCATTAGGAATTCCAGAAGATCCGGCGACTGGCAGTGCTAACGGCTGTTTGGCTGGATATTTGGTAGAATACGCTTATTATGGGGAAACAAAGATTGATGTCAGAGTAGAGCAGGGTTATGAAATCGATCGACCTTCTTTGCTGTTGTTACAAGCCGCCCAAAATGAAGGGGAAATAGCAGTTTTGGTTGGTGGTAAGGTGGTGATGGTTGCTAAGGGAGAATTTGTGTAGAATATTTAATGGGAAATTTTTAACCGCAGATACACGCAGATATACGCAGATATGTACAGCTAGATTTATTACAATTTTGCTAATAGCGATCGCAGCACTTTGTCTGGTTCTCGCCGTCGCAGCGCGGGAAAACCAGCCATCTGCGGCCTGAAGCAATTCTGTCTGAGTTTAAACAAAGCGCTTTTTTCGGAAAATTTGCAATTGAGTGCGATCGATCTCAACGACTACTGGCCGCCGTTTGTTGAGGACGATCGCATTGTGTCTGTTTACCAAAAGCAACTGAGCCAATACTACCACCAGGGCTCGTCTTTTCTGAAACTTGCCTTCAAAACGCGCCATTCGGACGATCGCCTCTTCGAGTTTATAACAACAGTTGTTGCCTTTGGGGGAAATCACAAAAATCGTTCCCGGTATGTAATCCCCTTCATTTGCCCAGAAAGCATACCTTTCGCCTAAAGTAAAGTAGTGAAAAACATTCTTAGCCGTAGAAGTTTTAGCTAACTTTTCCGAAACGCCCAAAGAATTAAAAATTACAGTGGATCGAATATAATCCGGGTATTTTGCGGCTATTTGCTGAGCAACTTTGCCGCCCAAACTTTCTCCGATGACATCCGGCGGATTCCCGCTGTGAAATTGCTGCTTTATCCAATCAATAGCACCCACAGTTTGCGCCGATTTTAACTGGCGTTCTAGTTTTGCCATAAATACATCGGGCGTATCTTCCAAAACGCGCTCGAAAGGATACCAAGAACCGTAGCCACGAATCACTAAAACAGGTGGGTTATTGCCAGAAATGGGAACGCGACTTTCAGCATAAAAACCCGTGCGAGAGTCTTCAAACACTTTTTCTATGATATAATTTCCCTCAATAACTTGCCCTTCCCCGTGCCGAATGTAAATTGAAGGATTATTGGGTTTAAAAGTATCGTGCAGTTGGGGTTTGGCAAACTTTTCATACAGAGAGTCTAGCAAGTGCCTCCCCGTTTTGCCATCGACAAAATCTGATTTTGTTATTTTCATCCCAAATCTCATTTTTAACTGCTTGTGGGGGGAAAACCCGGTATTTTTGCAAAATACCTTTACCCAGATTTGGTAGGGGCGGGTTCACCAACCATATCTAACGATGACCGACAATCTAGATAAACCCGCCCCCCACCACCGATAACCTAGGTCAACCAGAAATTTGCATCGCATCGAAAAATGTACATGATGATTTATGGTTCGGTTTGGGCGGGTTTTCGAGATTGTTTGTTTCAGGCAATTATTGTTGGTAAAACCCGCCCCTACAAGCACCCGGTACATGATGATTTATGCTTGGGTTGGGGCGGGTTTTATAGATTGTCAATTATTAGGAAATATTGTATCTGAAACCCGCCCCTAGCAAATCACTTTTACAAAACTCGCAACGTGCTAGCAACACTATCGACTGCTTCCATCGCGCGAATTTCATCGAGTGCTTGTTGAAAATTCCCTTCCCTAACATCGTGAGTCACGACAACAATTTCTGCTAAATCGCCGTGAATTCCCGTCTGCACAACAGATTCTAAACTAACTTTGTGATTGCCGAAACAAGTGCCGAGTTGGCCAATTACTCCCGGAGTATCGCGCGTCAGGAAACGGGCGTAAAAGCGAGTAACAAGTTCCTGCATCGGAGCAATTTTGCAGTAGTGTTGGTGACTGCAACTCAGCAAAGGATGGGGAATCGGAACAGTTTCGGTTTTCAGGATGGCCGCGACATTCATGATGTCGGATACTACGGCGCTAGCTGTTGGGCCTGCACCGGCGCCGCGCCCGTACAGCATCAATTGCCCGATCGGCTCTCCTTCGACTAAAATTGCATTGTAAACCCCGTTAACACTCGCCAGCGGATGAGTTTTCGGCACAAAAGTAGGATGCACTCGAATTGACAGCAGTTCGCTTTCTCCCTCCGCTTGCTTGCCATTGTAGGGGGTTGTTTCTTGAGCAATAGCCAACAATTTGATCGCAAATCCCAGCTTGTCGGCGTAGTCAATATCCGCCGCACTAACTTTTCTGATACCTTCGCAGTGAACATCTGCTAATTTGATGCGTCCGCCAAAAGCTAGCGAGGCTAAAATAGCAATTTTATCGGCAGCATCTAATCCATCTACATCTGCTGTGGGGTCAGCTTCAGCATAACCTAATTGCTGAGCGTCGGCGAGCACTTCAGCAAAGTCTGCACCTTCTGTTTGCATCCGCGTCAGGATGTAATTAGTTGTGCCGTTGACGATGCCGGTGACAGTTTGAATGCGGTTTGCACCTAAAGATTGTTTGAGGCTTTGAATGACTGGAATGCCGCCGCCGACAGCAGCTTCTAGCATTACGTAAACGCCTTTTTTGTTGGCGGCCTCGAAGATTTCATTCCCGTAGCGGGCGATAACTGCTTTGTTGGCAGTGACGACGTGCTTGCCGCTGGCAATAGCTTGCAGAATGAGCGATCGCGCTGGTTCCAATCCGCCAATCAGTTCTACTACAATATCAATTTCCGGGTCAGTTGCGATCGCTTCTAGGTCAGTTGTCAGCACATTTTCTGGCAATTGTAAAGACCGAGTTCGAGAAATATCGCGCACTCCCACCCGATAGATTTCCAATTCCTGCAACAGCGGATGGCGGCCATCTGGGGAGAGCAAAATCTCTGCTGTTCCCGCGCCAACTGTACCCAAACCTAACAAACCAATTTTGAAAGCCACGACTTTGACCCGTAGAAACTCAATTAACCTACAATCATTGTATGCTAATCAAGCAATTTGTCATTTAAGTAAGCTCAATATCCAGATCCCCGACTTCTTTAATAAGTCGGGGATCTAATTTGAGATGACAATTCACAGTTCTGAATCCATGTCTACCCCCATTTCTCGGAGTCGCTGGGCCAATCTTTCGGCCCGCTGGCGTTCTGCATTAACTTGCTGTTCTAGCTGCTGATTTTGCTGTTCTAGTTCCTGATTTTGCTGTTCTAGCTGCTGTCGCTGTGCTTCTTCTTCTCGAATTAAATCTTCTACTAGCGGCGGACATAGCACTTGATTCACCGATAGAATAAATTCAGCGAACTGTACAGACTGAACTTGCTGTCCCGGCAAAAATTCCTGCTGAGAGTAACTACCTTCATTTTCTGGACGGCTACACACTCGTATTTTTAGTAAATTGGGGTCTACAATCCAATATTCAGGAATATCAATCAAGTCATATTCTGCCCGTTTACGGATGTAGTCGTCCCGCCAATTTTGACTGGTAACTTCTATAACTAACAGCGGTTTTTCTTCAAAGTCCAAGACTGCGGAACCAGGTTGGGCACAGACTTGTTCCCAAAGACTCTGAGTGCAAATCACAACATCAGGAACGCGGGATGAGTTTTCCTCGGTTCGGACTGCGGTAGTGACAACTGCAACTAGCGGCAGATTGTGTGCTGCAAAGAAGCGCCGGAACTGGTAAACTAAAAATTCAATAATTTTGATATGTATAGCGGTGGGTGTTGGCATTTCAATTATCTGTCCTCGATATAATTCATAACAAACACCCGATTCTCCCTCATAGTTCAGATACTCTTCAAATGTCATTTTTTGGGTAGAAATTAAGACCATGTTCAGTCATCTCCCTTTTTCGTGAGCTTACTGTATATTGTACACTTTTCATTTAGGATTGCTATATCAACTGTCAACTGTTTAAAACAATTATAGGGCGAGCAATGCCCGCCCTACAAATCAGATTAAATCAGGTAACACATTAATAAGTTTCAACGTGCCAACGGTGGTCTTTCTTCAACTGTTTCTGATAGCCAGCCCAGTCAACACCGTGCTTGCCAGCCGCTGCAGACATTCCCTCATCAATTCCGCCTTCCATACCCTTCAAACCGCAGATATAAGTGTGAGTATTCGGCTTTTGAACCAATTCCCACAGTTCGTCTGCGTTCTCTTGAATCCGGTTTTGAATGTACATCTTGCCGCCGTCAACATTCTTTTGCTCGCGGCTGATGGCATAAGTCAAGCGGAAATTATCGGGGAACTCGCGCTGCAATTGCTCCAACTCTTCCTTATAAAGAATGTTGGGAGTGTAAGCAACTCCAAAGAACAACCAAGCTAAACCTTTGAATTTGTAATCGGGATTGTTTTCTTTAAACATCCGCCACAAATAAGCCCGGAAAGGAGCAATACCCGTACCGGTACCCATCATAATCACGGTGGCTTCCTCGTCGTCGGGCAACAACATTTCCTTGCCTACGGGGCCGGTGATTTTGACATCATCCCCAGGTTGCAAACCGGTGAGAAAAGTCGAACAAACACCAAAGACTTGTTCACCGGTCTCTGGGCTTTTGTACTCTAGGCGGCGCACGCACAGCGAGACTGTTTTGTCGTCGAGGTGGTCGCCGTGACGGGTGGAGGCGATCGAGTAAAGCCGAATTTTGTGAGGTTTGCCGTTTTTATCCGTGCCATCGGGAATAATCCCGATACTTTGACCTTCGAGATAGTGCAAATTGCCTCCAGAAATGTCGAAGGTGACGTGGCGGACTGTGCCGTCGCCGCCTTCTCTGACTAATTCTTCTGTAGAAATGCACTTACCAATATAGGGATTGGCCGGTTTGTAGAGGTTAACAGGAACCTGAACTTTTTCCTTGGCTTGAGTCATGGGCTTAGTTTCTTCTCCAGATTTCTGACTCTGTAGCCCTGCTTCTGGTGCGACTTTGCCATTTGTTTCGGGAGCGCTGTTTGAGGGGCGGATGCTGACAATTCTTCCACCCATGCGAGCAATCCGGCGCATTTCCTGATTCATGCGATCGTAGGGCACGGAGATAAATACGCTGCCGCTACGGCGAATCGGGTTACTTAGTTGGTCAGTTGCTTGGCTCTGACGCATACCCTCCACTTCGTAAACAAAGATGCGGCTGCCTGATTCTGAGTTGGCCGCCACACCAGATATGCTTGGGCTGTACATTTGTTGCTTGTCCTTCACGATACAGAGTTATAAAGAAAGAGAATGTGACGTTAGACTCAATTTACTTTTTTCTTAAGGCCATCGGGACTAATTGGCCCTGCCAATTTTTGGGCCTCGCCACGCCGGCGGGAGTGTTGAAGTTGCGATCGCTCGCGTATCACATCCCTACTAGCCGAACGCCGCGCTCACCGAGCCCGCTTTGCGTTCGGCTGTTGACCTATAGCTATTGTTGTCTGCGTACTGCCAATATTTTACCCGATCGGGGGATCTGCCCCGATAAGTCATTGTGATTGCCGATCGGTGATGGAGTGTGGCATCGGGCAACAAATAGCTCCTATTGACCGAAAGCAGCCAGGTACAAGATCCTGGATTTATGACTCCCAGGCTGACTGACGGGTCAATTCTACAATCTAAAATCTAAAATCTAAAATCTAAAATCTATCGACGTTGAGCTTGTAGTGGGCGATCGCATTCTGGTAAGATCAACTACTAAAGTTAGTGTTAATAGATATGACGATCTTAGGCCCCAAGCAATCCCAAATGCCTTGTGCGATGGGATAGGGAGCTGCGTAGTTCAGCCCAGGCGGGTCAATCCGCTCGAAGTAAAAAAGAAAGGGGAGGGATTCACGCCTCCCATGTCATACATAAATGACTATACTTTTACAAGCTATTAATTACTTGCCTTGAAGATTGCTTGGGTCTGCCCGGGCAGGCAGTCAACTCACTGCTGTATGCTGGTGAGAACTCGATCGTCTCGGGGTAGCAAAGCAGCGCAAAGCCTGCTTGCCGCTACCTGCGGGCTGAAATTTTGTGGAATCTAGACTTGAGTTAGTTAGTAAACAGTGATTTTGTTAGAGGGAAACTATGACAAGTAAGCCGGATCGCGTGGTTTTAATTGGCGTTGCCGGAGATTCCGGATGCGGAAAATCTACTTTTTTACGCCGATTGACAGATTTGTTCGGGGAAGATTTCGTTACTGTAATCTGCCTTGACGACTATCACAGTCTCGATCGCAAGCAGCGCAAGGAAACAGGAATTACAGCCCTTGACCCCAGAGCCAACAATTTTGACCTGATGGCTGAGCAAATGAAGGCGCTCAAAGAAGGTCACGCGATCGACAAGCCGATTTACAACCACGAAACCGGTATGATCGACCCCCCCGAAAGGGTAGAGCCGAATCACGTGATTGTGATTGAGGGGCTGCATCCCCTGTACGACGAGCGAGTTCGATCGCTCATCGACTTCAGCGTCTACCTCGACATCAGCGACGAGGTAAAAATTGCTTGGAAAATCCAGCGCGACATGGCGGAACGGGGCCACCGTTACGAAGACGTGCTGTTTGCGATCAATGCTCGCAAACCGGATTTTACCGCCTACATCGACCCGCAAAAGCAATATGCTGATGTGGTAATTCAAGTGTTGCCGACCAACTTGATCAAAGATGACAAAGAGCGGAAGGTTCTGCGCGTGCAGATGATCCAGCGCGAAGGCATCGCCAATTTTGAGCCTGCGTATTTGTTTGACGAAGGTTCAACAATTAACTGGGTTCCTTGCGGCCGCAAGCTGACTTGTTCCTATCCCGGAATTAAGATGTACTACGGGCCCGATGCTTTCTACGGTCACGAAGTCTCGATTTTGGAAGTAGATGGTCAATTCGAGAATCTCGAAGAAGTTATTTACATCGAAAGCCATTTGAGCAAGACTTCTACGAAGTATGAAGGCGAGTTAACTCACCTGTTGCTCCAGCACCGCGAATATCCCGGTTCCAACAATGGAACCGGTTTGTTCCAAGTGTTAGTGGGATTGAAAATGCGGGCGACTTACGAGAAGTTGACCGCAAAAGAAGCGAAAGTGGCTATGAGTGTTTAGAACGCAGACATGAAAGATTTGAGAGGCGCAATTGCGCCTCTTTTTTTGTAAAGAAATGAACCGCAGAGGGCGCAGAGGGCGCAGAGAAGAGTTAGGGGAGGGTGTTTAGAAGTAGAGATTTTAAGAAGGTTTTTCCGGCTTCATCGAGGTCGCTATCTAGGGAAAAAGTTAAACTGCGAACTCGGATAGCGCCATGTTTTATGTCTAGTCGCGTTGTGAGGTCTTGCGGGTAAACGAGAATTGCATTTTGGCAATTTAAGGCATTTGCGTAAGCAACTATTTGATTACGGTCATCACTGCCTACTCTATTGGGAGCTTTGTATTTTGTATCGAGGACGTACAGGATTTCATTTGTTTCAATATCGCGTATAATTAAGTCAATCTCATCGAAATAATCTTTGTCATGTTTAACTGGGTATTGTTCTTCGACCTTAAAGCGTTTTGGTGTATTTGCTTTGAGCCATTCAGCGACAAATTGTTCATATAAATTAGCCATGTCTATGAGAAAAGGGAGCATTTCGCGATCGCCTGTTTCGTGACTGGGCCCTGTGTTATCTAAAAAAAATCGACATAAGGCGTGTAAAAGTTGATAATCTTCATTCAAACGGTGATAATTTCTATCAATACAAGCTTCTGATTTAAAATGTTTTAATGTGACAAATCCTTGGAGTGCGTGAAAGGCTTTTCGCACAGTGGATGAAACAGATTCACGGCACAAACCGCTGCGGCCAATGATGAAGAGTGTCCAAGCCAGTATTTGATTGTCTTCGATATCGCCTGTTTGTTCGTTATAGTGGCATTTTAGTTTAACATCCCAAGGTTTTTGCAGGGCTGACCGCAAATCGACGCGGCCGCGAATGTAGGCGAGTCTTTCGGTTTTGGATAAGTAATCGCGATATAATCCTTTGCGACAGCGTTCGAGAATTTTTTGGGCAAGAATGTTAGCTAATGTCTCGTAACTTTCTTGTAAAGATTGGCACTGAATCGATCCTTGGGGAAATTTTATCTTAAGGTTGTAGGCATAGTCAAGCATTCCAAAGAGGTTGTTTATGGGAACCTTGGGGCGGATGGCGATGTGAAATTCTGGAGTGATGGGAATGTTGCCCACTCTGCCTTTAGATTTTAAGTGCCATTGATATTTTGTTTTAAAGTTGGGAAATTCTATATCGATTTCCTTGGCATAATTATGGTATATTTTCTGTCCTAATGATTCGGGGATTGAGTCTTGGTCAAAAGTTGAGAATTGATATTCTGTAAGTTCGATAATTCGGCGGGATTCTGGTTTCATAATTGTGGTGGATGCAGTAACGCCACCGTATCGGCGTTAATGACGGCGTTAGATTGTCAATAGTCCAATTTATTCTTGATATTCTCCCAGAGAAACTCATCCATTTTTTCCAGGCTATCAAAGAAGTATTCTTCGAGGTATGGCTCAATTTCCATTTGCCAAATATCTTGGATATCTTCAGCTAAGGTTTTTGTCAAAAAGAAGGAGATGCCTAGTTCATAGTGTTTGTTGTTAATTGCCACATTTATATCTTTTAAAATACCAATTAAGCGATTTAATCTAGCAATGGGAAAACCTGTTTGCCATGTTTTGTGATAGTGACGCAAAACTTTATAGTTAGGAGATAGGGGGATAAATGCGAAGCGGCGGCGGAGTGCGTTATCAACTAAGGCTATAGAGCGATCTGCCGTATTCATTGTACCGATGATGCAGACATTTTTAGGTATTGTAAATTGTTGGCCGCTGGCTAGTTTAACAGTGCGATCGCGATCGTCCAGCAAATACATTAATTCTCCAAATACCTGAGATAAATTTGCACGGTTAATTTCATCAATAATAAGAACGCAAGTGTCTTCACGGGCTTCGGCTTGTTTGCAAAATTCTAGGAATCTGCCGGGAACTAGGGGATAAGTTAATCCTCCATCTTGACTTTGCGGACGGATGCCTTGAATGAAGTCTTCATAAGTATAAGCTGGATGAAATTGAATAATGTCTGAAAAGCCGTCGCCGCCACCGATTAAGTATTGGGCGAGTTTTTGAGCTAGGAAGGTTTTTCCGGTTCCCGGCGGGCCTTGAATGATGGCTTGTTGCTTGCGGTTAATGGTGCGTATCCAGCGGTTAATTTCCGATGTTTGAAAACCAGTTAGATCCGAAATTTCTTCGAGATAGTAGGCTTGATTAAATTCTTTCTTGTATAATAAAAAATATTCATTTACCAGAACAGATAAGTCATTCTCATAAAGATTAAATAATAAAAACAAGGGAAATATTTTTTTAAATGTTTGTGCTATTTTTGCGATTAACTGTTTAGCAGAATATCCTAATACCTCTGATGCTTCTAGTGAGACAGCAACCTGAATGTTATTGACTTTATGTGTGATTAATAAATTCTTGGGTATTTCTTGCCAACAAAAAATCTCTTCTAGCAAACTAAAAACAGATAGTGAATTTTCACTCTTTACGAACCTAGAGTCTTCAATTACGTAATTATAAGAATGAACGTGGCGATTTAACTCGCAAAAATTTTGATGGGGCAGCTTATATAATTCAAGCAATGTTTTCCAGGAATCACTTCTACATTGAGAGCTATAATTGTTAATTATATTTTTTAAATTTATTATTTTTGAGTATAATCCAAAAGTGATTTTTCCAGGTTCAATATTTAGCATGAACTGCCCATTATCTAAAGAATTTATATCTCCCATACCCAAAGCTACACTGTAGGATATTGATGGGACTCCTTGGAATATAAGGAGAGAACCAAATTGGTCAATCCTGAAATTTATATAATTTTTGATAAAATCAGGTAACAGATATTCCACCTGGCTTAAAATATACTTTAAGGGATTTTCAACATATTTAAAGAAAACTTGTTTGTGTGTCCTGTAAAAATCCGATCTAGGGTCTTCATAAAAATCGGTCAATAGGTTAAATGTCTCTGCTGAAAAAGGACATTCAGGATGTACAAAAACTTTTTCCATTTTTTCTGTATGTTTAAGGTGACTCAATTGTTGTTCTTAAATTATTGTAGCCGATCGCCCTTCCCGACACCAGATATCTGAGATGCGATCGCACCCCCCATCCTTACCCACATCAATAGCCCTCCCAAACCAGTAACACTGGCAAAACCGCTAACAACAGTTCCCGGAAAAGTTAAACTTGCGCCGAGTGCTCAGATTTACCAAATTGTGTCTATACTAGATAATTGAATCCGGCGATCGCGACTAATAACGGGTACATTAAGATACAAAGCAGTAGCAGCAATAATGCGATCGGGCAAATCGGGAATTTGCGATCGGTCAATCGATTTTAGATTTTAGATTTTAGATTTTAGATTGAAGCATTGACTCCACGGATAAATTCGGGGGGCAAGTTTCTCGGATAGACGTTTTTTATTTCTCCGTCCTGAGTCTGCTTTCGGAATGAATCCGGGGGCTTGTACTATCAAGAAATTCTTGGTCACTGAAAGTCGTGAATCGGCAAAAATATACCAGATAACAGCATGAGTATCAGCTACAGCACGCAGCATTAGAAATCCTCCCTTGGGAAATTCGCCCATTCTTCGCTACGAACTTCATCTATATCAGCGGCAGAGGGTGCAATTCCCAAGTCAGCACATAAACCCCACAATGATTTGCGGGGAGTCTGCCCAACAACTAATTCTCGTTCTATTTCAGGAACTATCCACTTAATCAATCGTAACTTTTCGGCAAGAGACAAGTGCTTAACAAGATTTAAAACCGCCTCAAAAGTCATGTTTTTTATGTTTCAATTTGTGATTGATGTAATTGTAGCATTTTGGCTGCCAAGGACAGCATCACCAGGTTTGGGTGGAGAAGATTCGTTTACCACGGTTCCCGGAAAAGTTAAAATTGTGTAGAAACAATCTAAACGTGCTATATTCAACTCCGTAAACCCTGAACTGCGCTTTCAGGTAATGCAAATTTATAAACGAGTCAACTGAATGCTCTCTACTTTCAAGAAACTAGCTTCAATTGCAATCATCTTTGCCGCCGTAAAACTTTTACTTAATTATCCGCCTTTCCGAGAAATAGAAAATTATATCGCAAATAGAAACCCAGCAAGTGCCACCTTAGACAATGGAACTCTGCAACAAAAATCCAGCACCCCGCCTCCGGTACTTCCCAAAAAACCACCTGAGCAAACCTTTGATGTAGTAGTATATGGCGATGAAGTACCGGGGATATGTGCAGCTATCTGGGCAAAGAAAACCCTCGGTGCAAACGGAAAAGTAGCCGTAGTGCGATCGAACCATGAAAGCGCAGCTTTAGGTGGCTTACTCACTCGCGGCGGTTTAGCTTACATCGATTTAGATAAAATCCCCCATTGGTACCGCCAACCCTACGCCCAATGTTTTAAGGAATTCTTAGATAAAGCGAATGCGCGCGAATCTTGCTTAGACCCAAAAAAGGCAGATCAAGCTCTCAGACAAATGCTTTCAGCAGCCAAAGTCAGAGTTATTTCCAACTCAACTCTTACTCCCCACGTCGTAGATAAAAAAATCGAATATGCCGAAGTAAAAGGCAGCACCTTAAGAATTAAAGCCAACTCTTTTATTGACGTAACTCAAGACGCAGAATTAGCCAGAAAAGCCGGATTATCTTATTATACAGGATATGAATCTCAAAATATAAAATCCAAAAATGAAACTTTAGCAGTCTCTGTAGTTCCGACAATTACAGGTATAACGATGTCCGAATTCCGCAGAATAGAAGATGACATTCTATACAACAGGCCTTTGGTAAAAAAGATTAAAGAAAGCATTACAAAATATAAAGATCCGGCCAGTACAAAATTCTGGCTGAGGAATTTCTGGAGTACGATTTATCAGCCATATACAGACGGCTACGACATCAGAAGTGTAGCCATAGGAGCAGCGTATCACATAGACAGAAATCTGCCCTTTAGTCAAAATAAAGGATTCTTTTTCGATAAGGGCAATGTCTGCGTTTATAACAAAAATGTGCTCTCCTGGAACGGGTTTCTGTTTAAATATCAAGTTGACCAAATCATGAAGATGGAAGCTAACGGCAGAAAACCGACTCCTGAGATGATTAGAGAAATGTCACATCTCCAACACTGGCTACAAAAGAAGTCTGGTAAAGATGTGAGAGTATTTATTCCAGACGAGATTTATATCAGGCAAACTTTGAACGTTCGCGATGTGGTAGATCCGCTGACGGGGAAGGAGATTATCAAAGGGGGAACAGCAGCTTCCAAGTCGATCGGCAGTTTTTCCTACGATTTCGATATGCGGGGCGGAGTCAAGAATTTATCTGCGAGAATTCCGCCGCTGCCAGTGTATAATTTCGGCATAGAAAGCGCTTTGGCTAGCAAAGTCAAGAATTTAGCCATTGTCGGGCGATCGTCCGGTTATGTCGGTATGGCTGTATCCGTCGGGCGAATTGCGACGGTGAATATTTATCAAGGACAAGGTGTAGGCGTGGCGGCTGGTTTGGCTAGCAAGTTCGGCGTGCCGCTGAATTCGATTACTTCGGCTGAAACGAAAAAAACTCTGGAGACTTTAACGGGGAAAACTACGTATTTGTCGGGGAGAGATACGAGTTATGGAGTTGATTACAAGGAGGTGAAATAATTAGAGATCTAGCTGTCGCCCGTGTTGCTATGGAATGAGAATTAAATAACTTGCATTTCTTGTAGGTTGGGTTGAGGAACGAAACCCAACAATCAATCGTGGCGTTGGGTTTCGTTCCTCAACCCAACCTACGGAAGTTATTTAATCAACGATCCTATACTATTTTAAACCCCGCCTACAAACTAGAATTTTTTGTTTGAGTTTGAGAACAAAAAACGCAATTCCTGGAGTTTGATAACTGTTATTCATTGCGATTCTTAATTATTTCAATTTGTTTTACCAGTAGGACTAAGGCCAAAAGAAAACCGGTTTCTCTGCAAAATCGTGGCTTTCTCCGAGAGAAGGCGGGTTTTGGATTAGGGATTTCTGTCAAATAAGATATTAAAAGGATTTAACCACTGAAGATGTCGAAACCTCTTCAATTCCTTCCCACATTTGAGCAACCGAAATGGTTTGCCCAGTCATGGCTTCGTGCCAAGCTTGCCGAAAATCTTGTAGAAGCGCTGCTTTAGATTGGCCCTCTCCGTCAATTTCTGAGGGTTCTGGAATACTAAAAGAATTAGCAGGAGGCATCTCTTGGATTTCTGCTGAGAAAACCTCTGGCAGATTATTTTGCGAAATGATTACCCCCTGACGTTGCTTTTGGCTTAGAAACTCTATAAAACTCGCAACTAATGCCAGATGTTCTGGAGAGAGTCGATCGAGCCATCGATCGATTTGATGTCGAAGTGCTGCTACATTCATAATGCCATCAAACCTTTTAATTTTACCTTGATTTTAACGTAAACCCGCCCCGCCTTGAATATCGGTCTTCCCTCTGCCTCTGACGCGGATGTGGTTCAAACCTCTTCTCTTCCCCCCGCTGTGGCACAATCTTATATATAAAACCTGCACCCTCTCGCCAATGACCGCAAACCTACCCCCGCAATACGACCCCCAAGCCACCGAAGCCAAATGGCAAAAATACTGGGAAGACAACCAAACTTTCAAAGCTGACCCCGAAAAAGGCGGCGAACCTTACTGCGTAGTCATCCCGCCGCCCAACGTCACCGGCAGCCTCCACATGGGACACGCTTTTGAAGAGACGCTGATTGATGTCCTCGTCCGCTATCACCGCATGACTGGACGCAATACCCTGTGGTTGCCGGGAACGGATCATGCTAGCATCGCCGTTCAAACTATTCTCGAAAAGCAACTCAAAGCAGAAGGCAAAACTCGCCACGATTTAGGCCGAGAAAAATTCTTGGAACGGGCCTGGGAGTGGAAAGCTGAATCGGGCAATACTATTACTAATCAATTACGCAGTTTGGGCGTGTCTGTGGATTGGTCGCGCGAACGCTTTACGATGGATGAAGGCTTATCTGCTGCGGTTTTAGAAGCGTTTGTCCGTCTGTACGATGAGGGGCTGATTTATCGCGGCAATTACCTGGTCAATTGGTGTCCGGCTAGTCAGTCTGCTGTGTCGGATTTGGAGGTAGACCAGCAGGAAGTTGAGGGCCATTTGTGGCATTTCCGCTATCCTTTGACGGATGGTTCTGGTTATTTGGAGGTGGCGACGACTCGGCCGGAAACGATGTTGGGCGATACAGGGGTGGCGGTGAATCCACAGGACGATCGCTACAAACATCTTATCGGTAAAACTGTGACTTTGCCGATCGTCAATCGCGAAATACCGATCGTTGCTGATGAGTTTGTCGATCCGACTTTCGGAACTGGTTGTGTCAAGGTGACTCCGGCCCACGATCCGAATGACTTCGAGATGGGTAAGCGTCACAATTTGCCGTTTATTAACATCATGAATAAGGACGGCACTTTAAATGAAAATGCCGGAGAGTTCCAAGGACAAGACCGATTTGTTGCCCGGAAAAATGTGGTGAAGCGGTTAGAAACTGACGGGGTTTTGGTTAAAATAGAAGATTATAAGCATACAGTTCCCTACAGCGAACGCGGCAAAGTTCCGGTCGAACCTTTGATATCTACGCAATGGTTTGTGAAGATAGATCCTCTTTCTCAACGTGCTTTAGAGGCATTAGATCAAAGTAACTCACCCGTCTTTGTTCCTGACAGATGGACAAAGGTTTATCGCGATTGGTTGGTGAAGCTGAAGGATTGGTGTATCTCCCGACAATTGTGGTGGGGACACCAAATCCCGGCTTGGTATGCTGTTAGCGAAACTAACGGCGAAATTACTGATACAACACCTTTTATAGTTGCGAAAACGGAAGCTGAAGCTAAGGAAAAAGCAACGGCTAAATTTGGAAATGACGTGCAGTTAGCAAGAGATCCAGATGTCTTGGATACTTGGTTTTCGTCCGGGTTGTGGCCTTTCTCAACTTTGGGATGGCCGGATGAAACTAAGGATTTGGATTTTTACTATCCGACAACTACTTTAGTTACAGGTTTTGATATCATCTTTTTCTGGGTTGCTAGAATGACGATGATGGCAGGACATTTTACTGGAAAGATGCCTTTTGATACTGTTTACATTCACGGTTTGGTGTTGGATGAAAACGGTCAAAAAATGTCTAAGAGTAAAAACAATGGTATCGATCCACTGCTGTTGATTGGTAAGTACGGTACTGATGCTTTGCGCTACACTTTGGTTAAGGAAGTGGTTGGGGCCGGTCAAAATATTCGCATGGAGTACGATCGCAAAACTGATGAATCGAAATCGGTGGAAGCTTCGCGGAATTTCACGAATAAGTTGTGGAATGCGGCCAGGTTTGTGATGATGAATTTGGAGGGACAGACGCCGCAGCAGTTGGGAAGTCCTCACCCCCAGCCCACCGTAGGGGCGGTGCCCCCGTGCCCGCCCTTGGAATTGTGCGATCGCTGGATTCTTTCTCGCTACAATCAAGTTGTGCAGCAAAGCCGCAATTCTTTGGAAACTTACGGTTTGGGAGAAGCGGCCAAGGGACTTTATGAGTTTATTTGGGGCGATTTCTGTGACTGGTATATTGAGTTGGTCAAGTCTCGCTTGCAACAGGATGCTGAACCAAATTCTAAGAAAGTGGCCCAGCAAACGTTTGCTTTTGTGTTGGAAGGGATTCTGAAACTACTGCATCCTTTTATGCCGCACATTACTGAGGAGATTTGGCACACTCTGACTCAAACAGGTGACGATCGATGTTTGGCTTTGCAAGCTTATCCTGAAGCCGACCTCTCGCTAATTGATGCTGATTTGGAACAGCAGTTTGAGTTGTTGTTCGGTACAATTCGCACAGTTCGCAATTTGCGGGCAGATGCTGATATCAAACCCAGTGTGAAGGTGACGGCGATTTTGCAAAGCGAAAGCGAGAAAGAACGCCAAATCCTCTCAGATGGAGGTGTTTACATTCAGGATTTGGCAAAAGTCGAAAATCTGACAGTTACTGCTAGTTTGGATGCAGATTTGGGACAGACAATTGCTGGGGTTGTCGGTACTGTGCAAGTATTGATTCCTCTGGCTGGGGTTGTCGATTTGGCGGCTTTGCGTGCTAAATTAGAGAAGAAGTTGAGCAAGGTGGAAGCTGAAATTAAGCATACTGCGGCGCGCTTGACTAATCAGAAGTTTGTGGATAAGGCTACTCCTGATGTGGTTCAGGGGGCGAGGGATGCTTTGGCGGAAGCCCAAAAACAGGCGGAGATTTTGCGCGATCGGCTAAAGGTGTTTTAAGGAGTCATTAGTCATTAGTCAGCAGTCATTAGTCGCGGGTGGGGTGAGAAACCGGGTTTCTACGAATTTTTCGGTTGAGTAACGAAAAATATTGAAAGAAACCCGGTTTCTGAGGAGATTATGATTTTTATTATGCTGGGCGATCGCTGTATAAAAACATCCCAAAATCCCGTAGGGGCGGGTTAACCAGCCATCTATGAAATACACAAACAATCTCGTAAACCCGCCCTCTCCTCAGCCATTATTTACATCACAATTTTACCTCTAAATTCATCGTACATTTTTATTGTTGGTGGGCGGGGGCGGGTTTATAGTATTATTGATGTTTACCATAAATGGTTGGCGAACCCGCCCCTACAAATTTGGTTTCAATAATAGAACCAATTGTGCTAACACGGGCAATTAATCACCAATTACCAATTACTAATTACCCTTATGCTATATTTAGCCCAAGTACAAAAGAAGAAAATTTTAGGCGAGATAAGTCTGCAATTGCTGGCTTGCCAAAATTCTGATGACACTTGGGCTATGCTTTGTAAAGAAACTCTCTTGACAGTACCGTCAGATTTAGATCAAAATGTTTTAAATGAAGGGATGCTAGTATTAGCAAATGTTGACGAAAATAGCCAGGTTTTGGATATTCAAGCAGCTACAAACTGGGTGCTAGAATTAGTTGAGAAATATTTAACAACAGGCTTTACTCCCGATTTTTTGCAGCAAGAAGCCCAGAAAGCAGAAGATTGGAGGCAATCTCTCACTTTGCAGAGTCAAGAATTGTCTCGCCGCTTGATTGAAGTTGAAGCCCGCCGAGAACAAATTCAAAATTTAGAAGCAAAACTCCAGCAGGAAAAGCAATTGTTGGAAAGTTCGATCGCCCAATTGCCAATTCCGCCCGCTACTCCACTAATTTGACTTAGAATTTGACTTAATTTAACACACCAAACGTAGGGACACGGCACTACCGCGTCCCCACTAACCTAATATGCAATTTGCTGGACATCATATAATTTGTAACTTGACAAATACCCCTTACCCGTTGCCGAATCGCCAGCAATACGGGCTGCGGCTAAAGCACTTTTGACTTCATCCAAGCAGCGGGGAGACACCGCAGTTTCTGAGAATTGCTAACATAAGCCCGCTTCTGAAACACATCATATTGATTGCGTTCGATCGCATTTAAGATTCTGCTGTAGAGCATTGTAGCAGCCCAAACAGTCCACCGAATATCGGGACTGAGCACTTTAATTCCCGGTTCCGCGCTGGCGTATAATTTGCGAGCTCGCTGAATTTGAAACCGCATCAATTCCCGCCAGCGGTTGTCAATTACACCGTTGAATAAATCTTCTTCGGTGTAGTTAAACAAGGCTAAGTCTTCTAAGGGAAGGTAAATGCGGCCGCGGCGGGCGTCTTCTCCGACATCGCGCAGAATATTAGTCAACTGCTTGGCAATACCCAGGGCTATCGCTTCTTCTTTGGGAATTCTATTACCCCAGTGCCAATTCCAGTTAGCAGCGGAGCTCGATTCGCCTACACCCATGACAGACATCGACATCAGCCCTACAGTACCCGCTACTCGATAACAGTAAAGATTGAGCTCTTCAAAAGTTTCGTAGCGGCTGCGGTACAAGTCCATTTGCTGGCCCGCAATCATTTCTCGAAACGGCCCAATGTCGATCGGGAAACGAGACAGCGTATCCACCAAAGCTACGTCGTAGTCGTCGTGGGGGTGGCCGGCAAACACAGATTCTAGGCGTTTTTCCCACAGATTGAGGGTTTCAGGGGTCGTTGCATCAGAACCCGGCCCGTCTACGAGTTCGTCGGTGCGGCGGCACCAGACGTAAATCGCCCAAATCGCCCGACGCTTGGCTTCGGGCATGAGTTGAGTGCCTAAATAAAAATTTTTGGCATAACTCGCGGTGACTTGGCGGCACAGTTCGTAAGAGTCATCCACAGAAGCCAGAGTTCTCATGCACTGGAGTTTTGACAGTTGCAGCATCCGAGAATAAGAAATTTAAAGATTAGAACTGATTTTCCCCCGTTTAGAAAACGGGAGATTTTTTACGTCTTTATGAAAAATTCTTAATTTTTCATTGGTTATTGGCCGTTGAAATAGCCTGCGCTGTCAGCTTACCAGAAAGCACGGCACCTTCCATACTCGCAAGATAACGCTGCATTGTATAATCCCCCGTTAGATAGAAATTGCTAATGGGAGTTGTTTGTGTGGGACGGCACTGCTGGCGTCCGGGAGTGGCTTTGTAGACGGAACGAGGGGTTTTGACTACGTGATATTTGAGCAGTTTGGCTGGTTCTGGGATTTGATCGGGAAAGAGTTTTTCTAACTCGACCATTGTGGCTGCGACGATATCTTCGTCAGATTTGCCTATCCAGTCTTTGGCCGGTGCTAAAACCAGTTCCAGCATTGATTTGTCTGGGTTGGCATATTCGCGGCAGGTGTTGCTCATGTCGGCGTAGACGCTCAGCAAGGGCGATCGCGAGAACAGCAAATGGTCGATTTCAGTTAGCTTGCGATCGAACCACAAGTGTACATTAATGACGGGTACTCCCTCCAAGCCTTCGAGCTGTTTGAAATAATCCATTTCGCCCCAAGGTTTCGGCATCATCAACTTGAGCGGGTCAACCGGCATCGCGGAAACGTAAATATCGGCCGTCAGAATTTCTGACTCTGCCCCTTCTACTCCCCGAATGTGGAAGCCGCGCACCGTGTTGTCATCGTTGAGCAAAAACTCTTTGATGGGTGCATTCAGCCGGACTTCGCCGCCGCGCTCAGTTATGTAGTCTACCATCGGCTGACACAACCTCTCTGTGGGGGAACCGTCTAAAAAGGCCATTTTCGAGCCGTTTTTCTCTTGCAAGAAGCGGTTGAGGGCTGTCAGCAGTATGGTTGCGGATATTTCGTGGGGGTCGATGAAGTTGAGCGCCTTGGACATGGCGATGAATACTTCTTTTTCGACCCTGGGGGGGACGTTTTGCTTTTTGAGCCAGTCGGAAAACGAGTATTTGTCCATTGCTTCGACATAGTTTTGACCCTGAAGCATCGCCGGAATCAAACCTATACCGAAGCGGATTTTTTCGGGCCAGGTGAGCATATCGTTGTTGCTCAAGATGGCTGCGACGCCGTTGAAGGGGGCGGGAAGGTCGGGAAAGTCAAAGCGGGAATAGGTTCCGGGGGTTTCCGGCTGATTGAAAATCATCGAGTGTTCTTTCCATTGCAGCCGGTCTTCGATGTCAAGTTCTTTGAAGAGTTGGAGCATATTCGGGTATGCGCCGAAGAAGATGTGAAGGCCGGTTTCGTACCAGTCGCCGTCTGCATCTTTCCAGGCGGCTACTTTGCCGCCGAGTACGTCCCGACTTTCTAGGAGGATGGGGGTGTGGCCCGCGTCGGTAAGATATTTAGCGCAGGAAAGTCCTGCTAAGCCTGCTCCGGCGATCGCAACTCGCATTTGATACTACTTGGCCTCTGTGTTCGCTTCGGTTTAATTATACTTTACAACTCGTTACATTTTTTTGGGAAATCTGTAGGGACGCGGAACTGCCGTTTCCCTACCGTAAAAGAATCGATTTTCATGCGCGAGGCAGGAAGACACGGCAATGCCCATTAGTGTCAACTTAACGTCAAACCCAGTCAGAGACTGTTGTTTGACGATTAGGGCCAGATCACCCTGGCGCCCCCCTTGTTAAGGGGGGGACAAGAGTCCGATCAAAGTCACCCCCTACTCACACCCTACTCCCTTCTGAAGGGGGATTTAGGGGGCTCTAGACTATGGTGAAAATGATATTTATCAAGGGTTTTAGGCTTAAGTTGACACCTATGGGCAATGCGGTGTCCCTACCCCCCTATTATTTTTAGGGAAACGGCACTGCATTCTCCTCTTCTTTCCCCTGCAAACGTGGGATCTACTTCCTGTCCCCCCCTTCTTAAGGGGGGTTAGGGGGGATCTCCGGGTGATGCTGCAAAGGTGCGATAGGCCGCTAATGCTGCTTGTTTGACGGTTTCGGGGACAATGGGAAAAGTAGTCAAAATATACGCAAATTCGGCTTCGGTTAAGCCGTAAAGGTGGGCTATGATGCCGTCTAATTCGGCTCGCAATTGAGCGCGTTCTGTTTCATCGGTAACACCTTCTCGGTGGGAGTTTAAGCCGACTTCTTGGGCTAATTCGTCAAATTCTGGGGCGGTGCAGATTAGTTTGGCGGCGCGTTGTACGATGTCGGTGAAGTATTTGTCACCTGATTTTAATCGCGGTACCGGTGTCTGGTAAATAAAGAACATAGTTAAATTTGACGATACTTTTTGACGCAATGTAAAGTCAAAACAAAAGCTATTTAAAGCGGCACCAATAAACAGCATATATTTGTTATTTTTAATAGGAGAGGAAATATTGAGAGAATGACCACAGACAACATTTTTAGGCAGTATTGTACCAATAAGGCTTCGAGCATTTGTGCTGCTAGCAATTGAACGATATGCGAAGCGGTAACACTGATAATCCAATTGTTGACCGTTATCTACGCCATTCCTTCCCAATAAAGCTTTCCTCCCTTCTTTCTCATCCACCCAATATCTTGGTTCAGCATATAGATGAGTAAACTGATGAATCATTTTACCTTCATAAAGTGGCAGTCTCCCTTTCCCTGGTTCTTGCTTGAATAAATGACTATCATTCGTCATGTCAAATTCACGAGTTAACCGCAGATTCCATTTTCCCTCAATCTGTTCGCCCAGCAAAGGGAATTGCAGCATTTTCTCAGCTATCCGAATATCTCCCTCATTTTTAAACTCCATCACCGAAAGAGAGTCAGGAGATAAGCGACGAATCAAGTTAACAGAAATCTCAATACATTCATCTTGATTGTTCAGAAAAGTATCGAGTTTTTCCACCCGAATCGCTTCTCGCGGATTGATGCGGAAAGCAGCTTGAAATGACTCTGTACTTTTACCTTTCTCAAAAGTGAGCAAGCAAAACTTGAAGCTGTGATGTACTCCTTCAAAAATAAACTTTTCATTCGACAAACCAAACAGTGAATCAATCTGAGTCTCAACAAATAACATTTCCCGCAGTTGCTTAGTTCCCAAATCAGTATAAACTCCTGAAGGAATGATGATGCCGCACTCGCCATTTGGGCGTAAGAGGTTAAAACATTGCTCTAGAAAAAGCTTGTAGAAGTTAATATCAGTACCAGACTTTTTGCCGTTGACAATTGAAATCTGATTTTTGTACTGTTCGGCTGAACGGTAGTAAGCGCTAACATGGGGAAATTCACTCAAATATTTTAACCAAGTTTCAGCAATCTCTGGATTTAGCAGAATTTTATTTTGCTCTTTTTCAAAAGTTTTGATATCCATCTTACTTTTTTTGGCTAGTTCGTTATGCTGCACAAAAAACTCTCTAGCATTTGGCTTGAATATTTCCCAAGGTGGATTGGTAATAATCGCATCAAATCCGCCCCGTTGATGCAAAATCTCATCAAACTCATAGCCCCAGTGAAAAGGCTTCAAAGCTTCTATATCAGCGAGAGTCAGGGTACGCTTAATAGGCTTACCGCTAATCTGTGCTTGTTCAAACTTAATTTTTAACTCCTTGAAATCTTCCAACAAAATCTTATTAATATTTTCGATAGCCGGCGCTTTCTTTTCTGCAATTTCATCTCGTAAACTCTGCAAGTTTTGGCTATAGGTAGTCGCATCACGGTAAATAGAGATTAGACGGTTTTTCTCTTCTACTACTTGTCTATATGTCTTGTGAAACAAATTTAACTGTGCTCGACTTCCTTCATATTCTGCGTCATCTACCCGAAGTAATCCAATTAAGGAATTACCGGCCATAATGTTAAAATCAATATTCGGCAACGGTTCCAAGTCGCTGACATTCTGCGCCGCCGAAACTAAGGCCAAAAACAGTCGCAGTTTAGCAATTTCCACTGCTTCCGGCATGATATCCACGCCATAGAGGTTGTCGCTAATAATCCGTTTTTTGATATAGTAGTTAAGTGAACTATGCTCTTTTTCGATGTCTTTTAGGTAGTCATTGAGGTAACGATCATTTAAAAACTTGCTTGTACCAAAGACTTTTGAATAGATGTAAATTAGCGTTTTCATGGCGGCGACTAAAAACGCGCCGGAACCGCAGGCTGGGTCTAATAATGTTAGGTTTGGGAGGATGTCTGTTAGCAGGCTGCGGCAGAGATTGGCGTCGAGATTGGTGAGGAGTTCGGTGATAGTTTCAAAGTGATGGGGAATCGGGCATTGGGCATCGGGCATGGGGAATTGGGCATGGGAGGAAGAGTTAAGGGATTGGTTAACTCTATCGAGGATTAGTTTGTTGATTGTGCGATCGCACAAATATTCAGTAATCTCCGGCCTGGTATAATAAGCACCAAAGGCTTTTTGGTTAATGTATTTCTCAAAGATGTATCCCAAAACCGCCGGATTAATTTCGTTTTCCTTCCCGCCCACTGTATCATCGAGATTCCAAGAATAGGCTGCAAATAAATTAAATATTTTCTCAAAAGCAGCATCTGGTATGGCGATATTCGGATAATTTTGTTCGATGGGATGTTCCAGAAACAATCCCCCATTCAAATATTTAACATCGCCGATTAATTCTTTAACCCCTTCCTCCCGCAAATCTAGAGGTTTAGCAAATCCATCAAAAAACAGTGTTTTCAAGAATTGCGAGTAAAATAAATCCGTTCCCCGCTGCTTGCTTTCGGCTAACTTTTCCTGCAAATACATCAATTTTTGATTGTCGATAAATCCTTTGCGCTGCAAAAAATAAACAAACATCAAGCGGTTGAGTAAAACCGAAGTATACCAGCGCCTATCTGTTTCTTTGTCAATGCCGCGAATCACACTTAAAAATTCAACGTGTTGCTGTTTAAATTCTTCAAAAAACTTCTTAGTAACTGGTTCGACATTCAATCCAGCCTGCAATCTTTGGACGACCTCAATCACCGAAAGCTTTTCTAATTCTGCTAAATCAACCTTTAAAGCTGTGACTTTACTCAGTAGCAAATCGCAAGGTTCCCGTTTCACGTATACATGATCGCGGGGATAAAGTTTTGTACCTTCGCGCTTTACCCAATACCACAGACATTTAGTGCGATTTTTGTCAATAAAAATCAATAGGTTTTCGGCAGAAATGTGGACGATTTCGCGATAAATTGTCAGTCTTTGGGCGCTGTTGGGGATATTTCCGCTAGCGCTGGTAATTTCATATACAACTACTTTGTTAAGTTGGGAAATGGCTTTTCGGGAATAAGTCTCGCCGTCTATTTCTAGAGGTACGGTTTTGTGGGAAGATGGATTATCCCAACCGAGTTTTTGGACGAACAATTTATTAAATTCAAAGTCTTGGAGAAGTTCGCGGGATTCTTTAAGTGTTTGTGGCATGGTTATATATGAAGGAAGTTCGGCAACGGATTTTGTAACGGATTTAACGGATGTTTGGCAACGGATTTTGTAACGGATTTAACGGATGTTATGGAATTAGGGGTGGGTGGTTAGAAACCGGGTTTTTGCGAGAATACTGGTTGATAGCCTTTAATCTCGGAAAAAACCCGGTTTCTTGGGCGGAGTCGCTAAATCGATAAATCAGAAACCGGGTTTTTACTGAATTTGCGGGCTACAGCGAAGTATTTTCGCAAAAACCCGGTTTCTCGACTCCCAATAATTATTTGTCCTGAAACAAGCCTAAAGAACAAATAATCATCGGTTCCCGTTTGTCTCCATCTTCACTAACTATACACAAACGGTCATCCATCCGCAAACCCACGACTAATTCGGCTAATTGTCGATCGCCAATACCGCTTTTTAACTGCCGATTCAACGTGTCAATTGCCGACTGGCGCAGGGGATAGCGATAAATTTCATCAATGGCTTTTGACAACTCATCGGATGCAAATATTGTACCATTCATTTCCTTAAAGTAACTCTTCAAACGTTCATAAGTTTGGAAGCGGGCCCCGGAAGGCCTGCCCAATTGTCCGCCCGCTGTTGACTCTTCTTCTGCTATCAACTCTGCACCTTTTGTAACTAATTCGTGATGCTGTTTGTCTCTGGGAATTGCTGGTGTCGCTTCGTCGCAAGCTGCAATTCTTAAGATTCCGATTTGCGATTGACTAACGCTATTGCCATCGCGATCGACCCAAATTAACGAATCATTTCCCTCGGCGGTTTTCATGTACAATAAAACGCCTTCTGGTTGCAAGGGTGCGGGAGTATGATTGCGAGTTGAATAAACTACATTTGGCATTGACTCAATGGTTTTTTTCAAAATTGGGTTGTTGTCAGTGGCATTTTTCCAAATTTGAAAAGCTTCGGATGTTAAGTCAACTTCGGCATCTTCTTCGCCATCTAAAATTCCTGATTTTTCATTGTAAATATCGAGAATGACTTGAGGTGAGTCATCCTCAAAAAATGTCTCATCAGTTCCGACGACTTCGGCATTTTCTTGCAAGCGCCGGCGCAGTCTTTCGCGCAGGTTGATAATGCGATCGACTCCTTCGTCTGGCAAAAACGAATAGCACAAAATGCGATCGGCTTGTTGCCCGATTCTGTCCACTCTTCCCGCCCGCTGAATTAATCGAATAATTGCCCAAGGTAAGTCATAATTAACGATAATCGCACTGTCTTGCAAGTTGTGACCTTCACTCAGAATGTCGGTGGCAATTAAGATTCGCAATTCTCGTTCTGGGGAGATTTTGTCACGCTTACCGTTGCTAGTTGGACTAAACCGAAATGTGAGTTCTGTGGGGTCTTTTGATTTACCTGTCACCGATGCAGCGCCCGCAATATTTAGCTTAGTTAAATTATCAGTTATATAGCGGACTGTATCGGCAAACTGAGTAAAAATTAATACTTTCTCATGGGGGTGAGTTTCTGTGAGCAATTTCACCAAAGCAGCTAACTTTTCATCGGGTTGAGAATGCCATTCACCGCAAGTTTGCAATACTTCTATCAAACAGCGGGCATCGGCTAGCAAATCCCGTTTTAACTTCTTGGTATCAAAAAATTCAGATTTGAGCCATTTAAACCTGCGCTGGTAGCGCGTTTGATATTCTCGATAAACAACTTCTGCCCGCTGTTTAAAACTCTTTTCGCTTGACAGTAATTCGGCTTCCATATCTAAAAATTCGCCCGCATCCTCTTCGATTTCTTCGCTTTCAAAACTGCTAACCACCACTGAATCAGCATCTTCATCGCTGTTGCGGGTATCCAACAAGTCTGCATCCTGGGTGCCGATCGGAATATCGAAGTTTTGGTCGATCGCATATAAGTAGATAAAATTCCGCAGGATGTGGCGCTCGATCGACTGAATAAAGGCACTGCCGCTGCTTTCTAGGCGTTTAAACAGGTTTGTCCGCGAAAATCCCATTAACCGGCGACCCCCACGAAATAGGGCATTTAACTGCCGTTGTTCTGCTTCAGTCGGCTGTTGTTTGGGTTTTTTGGCGATGTAATTTCCCAGCCCGTAACGCGGCAGATTTAGTGCATTGATGACTTCGACAATTTCCTCAAAGTCAAGCTGGGAGTTAGTTGCGGAGGTTTCTGAGGAAAACTTAATGGTTTTGGGAAGGCGATCGGGAAAATAGGATCGCGTGCGATCCTCTTCGAGGGCTTCGCTAACGGCAAATTCTAGATATTTGCGATCGTTTTGTGCATCAGTTTCCGCATAATTTCCTTTAATAAACGAGCGAGTTCGCCTCACCATGTAGCGCTTCATCAAGTCTCGCCAATCATCAGGATGATCGCTTTTTTCAAAAGCCGCCAAAGAGCGCACGGAACATTGATGCCGCTTAATAAATTCTAACTCTCCTTGACTGCCTCCGCCCAATTGATTGAGCAAAGCTTCGGGCCGCAATCCTAAATTTTGGTCTTCGGGAACAAACAGCCGCAACTGAGCAGATAAATCTAAATAGGTTTTGTTGTAGGGAGTTGCCGAAAGCAATATACATTTACTTTCATTGATGGCAATATATTCTTGAATCGCGCGATATCGCTTGCCTTCGCGGTTTCTGAGGTTGTGACTTTCATCAATTAACACAACTCGATAGCGACGCAATTCTGGCAATTCTTGCTGCACCCGACTGATGGATAAAACTTTTGCCAGCAGTCGATATTTATCTGCATACTCTTGCCACATTTTGACTAAGTTTTTGGGACAAATAATCAGGGTTTCCAAGAAACAGTCTTCTTGTAAAATTTTGGCGATCGCCGTACCGACTAAAGTTTTCCCCAACCCTACAACGTCGCCAATAATCACGCCTCCCCGTTTGGTAATGTGACGGGCGGCTAGCTTAACGGCTTCTTCTTGAAACTGAAATAAACCCTTAAAAGCGCGGGGAATCTGAAACTCAGCAATACCTGCGATCGCCTCGCGGGACAAATGATAGACAATGTTGAGATAGATGTGATAAGGTGGAATTAGTTCGGATCTCGCCCAACTGCGATCGATAATTTCTGCAAGTTCTTTGGAAATATCAACACAGCCATATTCTTCCCAGCGATCGTCAAACCATTTTTGCAACTTATTACAAGCATCAAAATCTAAAATATCAATATTCAATTCCCCTTGTTTTGACAGTCCCGATAAAGTCAGATTGCTGCTGCCCAAAAAACCTACAATTGGGCTGTTTGGGTCTTGACGATGAACGAGATAAAGTTTAGCGTGCAGTGGGTAAGCTAAGAATAATTTAACAATAACTTTTCCGCTTTTAATCTGATAGCTTAACCTGCGTAAGCCCTGCTCGTCGCGATCGTTGGGAGCGCCGATCGTCAACTGGTGGCGAAATTCCTCAGCCATCCGTTTTTTGAGCCGAATAATGGCATTATTGTCAATCCCCCCGTGATGGGGAATCAGGCTAAAACTAGCATTCAATTCATCAGTCGGCAAACTTTGCATTCCCACCAAAAGGCGGCAGCAGGCTCCTTGGTTTCCCACGTATGCTTCTATTAAATCGCCAATTCTCCGCCATCCCCGAAGATTGAAATAGCCCACACAAAAATCTGCCCGATAGGAGAGTTTAATGGTGTCTCGCAATGCTGGTAGCAGCCGCAGTTCAATGTTGTCAAAAATGCGTGGCACTGGGTTTCCTCTGTGATGATTATAGTAAGTTTTATATATATGTCATCGCGAGCTTTTAGGGAAGCAATCACCGAGACTATGCGATTGCTTCCCTAAGAGCTCGCAATGACATATATCAGAGATTTGGGTTTAAAACCCCGTCTTTTGAAGACGGCTTTTTCCATAGTAGGGTAAGAAATGCTAATGAACTAATTAGAAGAGGGAACCGGCGCTGGCGGTAATTTTTTGTTCGGTACAGGTGCGGTAGAGGGAACAGGCGCTGGCGGTAATTTTTGGCTCGGTACAGGTGCGGTAGAGGGAACAGGCGCTGGGGGTAATTTTTGGCTCGGTACAGGTAAGGAAGTTGGTTGGGGTTGCGGTTGAGGCAGACCGGGAACACGGATATATTTCCAATTACCAGTAAACAATAGGTACATAACACCCGCAAGCACGACACCGCTAACAACAGCAGCAGTAATTTTCCAAACACTGTAGGGACGTTCGCCTTGAACTTCAGCGGTGCGTGCATTAACCATTACTTGATATCGTTGGTTTTGATAACGATAGGCACACAACCAAACAGGGAGCAAAATATGCTTAAAAGTGATAGCATTGTAATCAGTAGAAATGCTGTGAACCCGCTGCTCGTCGCCACCAATATTCCTGCAAACATCGAAGTGAATAGTACCGGCCATGACATTTTTAGCAGATTCAAATCCTTGAGTGAGAGAGACTTGCGATCGCTGCGCTTCAAACCCAGCTAAATAAGATGAATTGTAAGCGCGCAGCGACTCCTTGAGATGCCAAGGTTCTAACGCATCCAGGCGGGGGCGATCGACTGAAGTTGTAGCGGGAATCAGAATATCGTCAAAAGAGCGATCGACTCTGCCAGAAGCAGGCCACCACCTGGTATGTTGCACTTCGCGAGTCTTAGTTTCTGTTTCGCCCTGCGAGTTTGTTTCCGTATAAGTTTCAGTCACGTAGTAGTGTTCTCCGCGAGAACCCTGATAGTAACTAACGGTATAAGTGTCGTAAGTCCAAAACGGCAAATAAACCCCTTGAATTTTCTCCTGTTGCGCTAGGGATTTCAAAGCAGAAGGAGCAAACCAGCGATTGCTTAGCCACTTCTGAATGCTTTCTCTGGCCTGTTTATCAGTAACTTCAAAAGGAACAATTCCCTCTGGATGCACACTGGGGCTAGCTTTTTCAGGTTGCGTCACAATTGGAGAAGCACAAAATGGACATTTACCCGCTACTTTCGGCGGTTCAAAAGTAACACTTGCTCCGCAATCATTGCATTTTACTTCAAGGGCTGTTGTTGATAAAGTTGTCAGCGCCGTTTCGTCGAGTTGTAGATATTGTTCGTAAGAGTTCTCCTTTACCTCTTGGGCAGTTTGGGGAATTGCATCCTCCCAGCCGCAGTAAGCGCACTTGAGCTTTCCTGCTTGGGGGTTGAACTCTAAATAAGCCCCGCAGCTAGGACAGGGAAAACGTTTAACAGCAGGTTCAGAAGTATTCATAATGGTTAATTGGTGATGTAATTGCTAATCGGTAATCGGGAAAGCATCCCAATTACCAATTACCAATTAACTAAATATGCAAAATTTTAGGCGGCGGCTGGCGGCGGAGGCGGCGGTACTGTCGCCAACAAAGATGCTAATTCCGGCACTTGCGATGCTAACTTCCAGCCGTCAAATCCCGCACGCCACACCATTACCTGATGTGTCAAACCATTTTGCAAAAGTTGATGCAATTCAAAAGGGCCTGATTGTTGACCGTTCTGGGCAATATACCACTGAGTTTGTGTTGGCGGGGGAGGTGGCGGCGGAGTTTGCGATCCTGGTGACTGCATCATATTTGTCATTTGCTGACCTAGTGCCATTCCCATGCCAAATTCTAATGCTTGATTGCCGCCGCTAGGGTTATTTGCTGATGCTTCTATGGCGTTAGCAGCTTGATATTGGGTATATTGCTGCATATTTCCCAGAAGTCCGATCGAGGCTCGTTTGTCGAGTGCTTCTTCAACTTCAGGCGGCATCGAAATATTTTCAATTAATAGCTGAGTTAACTCTAACCCAAACTGCTGGATACTTGGCTCTATGGCAACTCGCACCTGTTCGCCCATGTGGGTGTAGTTGGCTGCAAAGTCCAGCAGGGGAACGCGGGAATTGCCAACCCAATTGGCAAAGGCACTGACTATTGTATTGCGGAGTTGATCGGTGATTTCATCTACTTGAAATAGTCCGTCAGTGCTGATTAGTTGTTTTAAGAGTTGTTCTGGATGGGAAACTTTAATGTTGTATGTGCCAAAAGCCCGCATTCTCACTGGGCCGAGTTCTGGATCGCGGATAATTACAGGGTTAGAGGTTCCCCATCTCAGGTTCGTAAATATTTTCGTGTTAAAAAAGTAGACTTCTGCTTTGAAGGGAGAGTTGAAACCGTAGGGCCAACCTTTTAAGGTGCCCAGAATGGGTAAGTTGCGGGTGTACAGTTCGTACATTCCCGGATCGAAGACATCGGCCACTTGGCCTTCGCTGACAAAGACTGCTCTTTGTCCGGGTCGTACAGTTAGTTTAGCACCTTGTTTTATTTCGTTTTGGTGGCGCTCGAATCGATAGGCAATGGTGTCGCTGGTATTGTCCAACCATTCGATGATATCGACAAATTCGCCGCGAATCTTGTCAAAGAGTCCCATAGATTTATTTGGGGTTGTTGTTCGATTTTAGCTTCAATAGGAGCGATCGATGTTCCCGATCGCCATTGTAAAGTTTTTACGTGCGATCGCTGGCGATGGGGGCGATCGCCCTTGCACTCCAATTCACAATTCTGGTTCAATTCCAGCCGATCGCAACTGAGCGCGCAATTGCTCTAATTGGTCTTCGGCGCGATCGGCTCTTTCTGCTCCCGATAACAGCAAATTCCCTTCACTATCCCACCAGCGCAGCCAAGGTAACTCAACATTTTGATACCTTCCTTGCCAAATTCCCAATTCCACTCCTAACGGTTCAATGGGATAATGACCGCGCTCATTTGCAGCAACTAATTGATACCTATCTTCGATCAGGTGATAGACTTCAACGCTAGCCTTAGTTACTTCATAAATCCCGTAAAATGCCGGACGGATGACATTTTCATAAATCCAGAATTTACCCGGCTTAGTTTCTTGTTGACCCGATCGCAACAAAGGCGTTCTGTCCCGTTCTTCTGCACCATTGCCCGATACAAATTCTAACACAATTAACGGTGCTACGAATTCTTGCCACATCACATAAGAACGGCGCAATTGACCGTCTAGTGTTGGCGGGACATTAGGCACATAAAACCAGTCAGGTGCTTCTGCACCCCGTTCTAGTGGCTCAGTTAATCGCCAATAAATACCGCTATCTTGACCGATGCAGTAGTTACCGTCAGCGTGAATTCTTTCTAAAACAGGAGTAATTGAATCTGTTAGTAGGATGCTTTGGGGATGTTCTTGAAAGTTTTTCACAAAAGTACCGTCGGATTCTGGTAGCTGAGTGTGGTCGGGCCAGCCTGTGGGATTGTTTTCTACATCTAAGGTGAATTTCATAATGTTATTTGGGTCGCAAGCATTGTTTTGTTTTGAAAGAAGTTTTGATTTTGAGTAGATGGAAACTCGATACATCTAACTCAGACCTCTATCTCCCAATCCTCCAGACGCAAACCCTCAACACGGCTGAACTCGCGGGTATTGTGAGTTACAAGAATTAGGTTGTTGGCGAGAGCAATAGAGGCAATCAAAAGGTCATTAGGGCCAATTGGTGTTCCAGATGCAGCTAATTGAGTGCGAATTTGACCGTAAATTAGGGCAGACTGGTCATCAAAGGGAAGAGATATGAAGCGATTCAAAAAATCTTGCTGTTGGGCAAGCGATCGACCGGGATTGTTGCTTCTCATAGATCCATAGAACAGTTCAGCTTTAACAACAGAACATACTGCGACATCCTGTGAAGGTAGAGCCTGCAACCTTCGCAAAACTCCAATCGATCTGCCGTTCAAGTAACCGATACAGGTATTGGTATCCAGTAAATAAATCACAGCAATTCCTCTCGCTCTTCATATTCCCCTTGCTCTCCTCGAACTAAAGGTTCATCCTGAAAGCACCCGAAAGTTCTCTCAAAAAAACCGGGCGGCCAGCCTAAATCTTCCGGTGTTTTAGCCTCACTTGCAGTTGCTATAGGCTGGAAAATTACAATAACTTCCAAATCTGTATCTTTGATACCACCGGGGATTTGCAAATGCAACATCCCGTCCGAACCGACGTGCGATCGTAGTTTAATGCTTTGCATAACTCTTGCCTCCTTAAGTTTGTACTGAAATTTAATCGGGTAATAACCTCAGTTTTCATCCCACTTATCTTTAAGTCCTTCCCAATCCAGCCAACCGGCACGATCGCGATTTCCACCAGCAGCTTTTAACTCATTTAATGCTTGTTTGGGAATTTGCAACTCTTCTAAAGTCTCTAACTATTCGATGAGTGCTTGCCAATTTTCGACATCTAAGACAGCAAGTTGTTTGCCTTTTAGATTGAGAAACTTAACTGACTGCAATACTTCTAATCCGGTCATTCAGGCTACCTCTACTTTGATAATAGGTATAACTTAATTATAGTTGAGACCACCACAATCAAATCTGCTTGAACCGCTTCTGCCATTGCTAAAATCTCAGCCGCAGGTTCCCTGTGTTTTAGTTCCGCCTGCAATCGCAGTCCTTGCGCTAAAGCTGCTTGCTGTAATCGTTGCAGTCTAACGTGTTTGTGGATAGAAACTCCCATATAGGGCGCTCATCCCAGACTTGAGCCTCAATATAGCGATCGATCCTCCATTGTGGCTCGGACTGCCATTTTGTTCCTGGCATTCCATACCTTTTCACCACGTCTGCAATTTCTGACAACGTAAACACTTGACCGTGTTGAGGCTTGCGGTACGATTCTGCAAACCTTCTCATCTCTTCATCAATTTCCTCCAATGTCGGCATTTGACCATCCTCGCGAGGTCTAAGCTCATAGGTATCTGGTGGGGGAGGACTCACTAGATTAAGGCTAGTCATGCTGTCAGGATAGGTAAAAGAAATCGTATCACTGGTAAAAATAGCCAGAGGAAGCTGAAGTTTTGCAGGCTCTTTATCACTGAAGAAACCATTCTTACTAAAAAAATCATCATTCTCACCAAGAACAAAGTAAAGTGGGTGACGGAGGCGGGGCTTTTTTCCCTTGTTCTCAAACTCGTGATAGAGCCATTCCTCTACGCGATGCCGATCCTTGAGGTAGCCTGAGTGGAGCCAGACACGTTTTCCACTGCTTCTAAGATTGGCAATAATAATTTCACCTTCATTCAGAGGAAGATTACACAAATTTTTTAGCATCTCATGCTTGCCCCAATAGTAATGGGTGATAAAGGTAGGTAGTATGTCCACTGCTCTTCCTCTGTATGATTTTTGTATCAACGCTTATTCTACTGATAATAACCTCAATCTTCATCCCATTCATCTTTAACGGTTTCCCAATCAAGCCAACCCGCTTTTTCTGGACTGCCGCATTTTTGCAATTGCGCCATCGCCGTGCAAGAAAACCTGTTCGTCTTCCCGAACTTCGATCCAGTCGATCAAAGCTTCCCAAGCCGATATGCTCAACTGTGTGGCTTTCTTTTTACCGTTAGCATCAACCACAAATTGAACGGATTTTAATATTTATTTGATATTGGTCATTATAATTAATTCCTTAATTTGCTCTCAATTCTAATCAATTTGCTCCTCGGTTGCTGCGCCAAAGCCGATCGAAAAAAGGTCGATCGCACCCAGCCAACCCCAGCAACCTGAACCGCAGGTGAGGCAATCCCCCTGCAGCCCCCGCTTCTCGACGCGGTACAATAAGTGCAATCATGTGCGATTCGTTTAACCTAAATGGGTAGAAATACTCAGGGACGGTTAGCCTAACCAATTGGTTAGGACAACTAAATA
>NZ_JAUBOV010000025.1:0-85386 GCF_036700405.1 Microcoleus sp. T3_D1 | reverse complement strand
CAGTTATACTAACCAGTTGGTTAGGCTAACCTTCCCTGAGTATTGCTACCCATTTAGGTTAAACGAATCGCACTCACCTGCACTGAATGTATGCTTTGAATACGGGATTGAGGAAAAAGAGCGATCGCCCTCCTACTAACACTTTTTCCACTAAGCCGCGTCGGCCTAAAGATTGTATGGCTTGCCAAAATTCTGATTGGGATAATTCACTATCAGTAGTTTTTCGGGAAATATCTACAGTTTCCTTTTGAGTGGCTAACCAGTATAACGCCTTTTTTTCTGACTCTGATAAACGCTTTAGGTGAGATTCTAAGATGGGTTCTAAGTCACCTAAAAATAAATCATTTACATCGGATAAAAACAGGGAAACGCTACCATCAAATAACTCCAAAATAGTTGCAGCAATGATATTTAGCCAGGAAGGATGACCTTGATAAATGGCGATCAAGTCTGACCATTTTTCCTCATCGACTAATCCTTTTTGTTGGAAAATTTCTGCGGCTTCTTGTCCTAACCCTTTGAGGTGTAAGCTTCGCGTGGACAGGTTTTCGGCTTCTAAATTCGCTATTTCTTTGGGTTTTTCCCAACTGAGGAGGATTAAACAACTCTGATGAGAGGATGTGGCAAGTTGTTTAAAAAATTTGCCATAGTCTTCATAGCCTGCTAAATATTGACCTGCTAATTGACTGCTACTAAAAATATTCTGTACGTCATCAAGAATTACTAGACAGCGAGAAGATCGGAAATAATCGATGATTGTGGGTAATGAGGGTTGTTGCGATCGCCCAAAAAATTGCTTGAGTTCGGTTTGGACGGTTGAAAGTGTGGGTGTGTTGGTGAGGCTTAACCAAATAATATAATCAAATTCGGTTTGAATTTGTTCGATGAGTTTGAGGGCGATCGCACTTTTGCCAATTCCACTTAAGCCGTAGATGGTAATTAAGCGGGTGTGGGCTTGTAAAATCCATTGTTTGAGGGTGGAGAGTTCTGAGGTGCGATCGTAAAAGTAAGGGAATTCGGGTGCGTCTGTTAAATCGATTATTGGGGATTGACTGTTGTTTTGGGGAGAGTCGGGGGGATTGGGCGATCGGTTTTGTAAATCGTTCAAAGGATGTAAACATTCACCACAAATATTAATACTTCCCTCATTAATTTGTACGCAGTAACCAAAATTAGATCCTTGAGAAACCCGATGCTTTTTCTCTAACTTAGAACGAAAATTTAATTTATTAAGGTCTTCTCCTAATTCCTCACGCAACTTTTCCCATAACTTAGCCGCTTCTTTTTTAACGTGAGATTCACTACAATTAAACTCTTTAGCTATTTGAGGATATTTTTGCCTTTGCCAAACACCCGTTAGTATTGCTTCCTGTAGGGGTGTGAGATGTTCTCCAGTTTTGTCAACAATCAAATTATTCACCCATTGTACAACATATTCAACATTCATGGGTCAGCGTTGAGCGATGTTTAGTGTACTATATTCTACCAAATCCTACGTTGTCAACTGAATTATACCAAATTTTACTAAATTAGTTCAGGATGGTTAGAAAAATTGGGTGCTAAATCCGACTGTTTTTAGTTGTCATATTTTATCTAAATATTGTAATCTAACAGAGAGAATCCACCACAATTGCTTTCTCGATACTTTAGGTAAATTAGTTTGAATAGTTAGGGGTTATGTATTATGGACTTTTTATTTGCCATACCAAGTTTTATTTTTCACTTGGTATCAACTTTCTTCTCTTGGATTTTCAGTGTCATTTTGGGAATTGGAGGTATTGCTTTATCACCGTTTAAGCTAGCGTGGGGGTTATTGATGGGGGTTGGTAAGGCACTAATTTCAATAGTATTATTACCAACTTTATTGTTTTCCCACCCAGGAGACATCTCAGCCACGCAACCTGTTGTCGGTACAAGTGCTACAGTTCCTAATACTTACAATCTTGAACAAATCTACGATGATATAAGTCGGCTAGAAGAAGAGGGCAGAAAACTGAAGCCTTTGAGCAATAATTATCAAAGAGAACAGTGCGTTATCCAAATGCAAGAATACCAAAATCAAGCCGCAGAGTTAGTAGAGAAAACAAAGGCTTTGCCAGATCAATTTAATACATTAAAGGCAGCCGCCGGATCTCTGAATTCGTGCCTTTCTTGTCGTACATCTTCTCTTGAACAACACTCCTGCAATGCGGTTAGCATGGGTCTTAGGGACTACCTCAATGATGAGTGAAGAGTAAGGAACAGCAATAAAAACAACTTAAGAGGGTATGTATAAATAAAAGCAATTGTAGAGTGCGTCAGGGAAAATAAATCTCCAATTGGAGAACAGGACTTGCCCTGATGCACTGTTATCCCAAGCTTTAGCTAGCGAGGCCCAGCTTCAATTGCAGAATTGGCTATGTTAACGAGCATTTCCTCTCGCCCATTCTTCATAGTTACTCGGTATAAAACGCCTTGATACTGCCATTCAACTAAGGCCGTGCAATAAGCACCGCAGACATTAGAAAAAACTCCTTGTGTTCGGCCTGCTAATTGAATGGTTTTGAATTCACTCCTAAATCCTCTGATCGGTGGTTGGGCTGGTTCTCCACCTCTTTTTGCTGAAATATCCCCGATATAGCAGGGCGTACCGCTGCAATTAGGTATGGAGCTCATTACAACGCTATAGCCCTGTGTTTCGACTCGGCTTTCCAAGTATATATCTCCTGAGAACGGAAGCTGACTGGGGAGAAAAATTGGGACTCTCGTCTTACCTTCCATGTGCGAAAGAATTTCACTAACTGGAAAAGAAATACTCGATCGCGAATTACCTCCTTCAGAATTAGCAGACTGAGGGCGAAACCCTTGCACAAAATTCGTCCACCGCTGAATTTTATTACCAGTAATATCTAAAATTGGAATAGAACGAGTCCTCGATATTGGCCGCCCAGCCTCCCCCTGAGAATATTCGATCGCAGTACGCTCTGGTTTCCCTAAACCATAAGTATTAGCAATCTCGCTAGCCAACGGACAGTTGATTCTAAATTGCCCCATGTCAATTTTACCATTTCCTGCGAAGTAATACCAAGTCCTACCGCCAGCGTTGGGTATCTCCTGACAGTCCAAATATGTCACCTCAAACATCTTCGCAATATGCACGTCATAGAGGCGCAATTGACCCCCATAAGCAGATTTTGTGGTATTGGTTTCTGACACCGTAAGGGTATAAGTTCCTTCCGCGTGTTGTAACCTCATGGGAACTTGTGTTTGAGCGATCGCCTCTGGTATCCTCTGAATGGGAGTTCCCAAAACCCAACTCAAAGTAATAATAGCAAAGCTGCTTAGGAATAGTTGTTTTACGCCTCTCATTTGTTCCTATAAAACTATTGGATAGTTGTATTATAGAGCCTTAGTTTAACCGAAGCAGGACTTACCTGCGTTGAGGCCAAGAAACCGGGTTTCTGCGATAATTTACGCATCGTCACCCAGATTTAGGAAGAAACCCGGTTTCTGACTACCCACGAGAAAACCCAAAATCCAAGAAACCGGGTTTTTGCGACAATCTCGGAATTCCCACGCCCGATTTTGCAAAAAAAACCGGTTTCTGACTCCACAAAATTATTTTTACATAGCAGTCAAAAAATTAGAGGTTCTCCCAATCACTAATATCAACTTTAGCCTGTCCCAAAATTTTAGCTAAAAAGTTGGCACTGATATCACCTTGATGAGGATTGGGGATGGTAATGCGAAGGTTATCTTTCAACATGAACTGATGCCTTTTTCCCGAATAGGGGCCGTCAAATCCCAGTTGTTTCAGGTAATAAATTAAGTCTCGACGTTTGATTGGTTTTAAAGGGGGCATCAGGCGACTTCTTTAGTAATTGTCAGGTCGATATTATCAAGAACTGGTAAAGGAAGTTTCAGGGTGAGACCAAGTAAAATCCAGTCTTCCAATACCTCTTGCAATTCTTCTCGACAAGCTTCGAGACTTACAGCATTTGCATAGACTCCCTCACAGATAGGAATTTCTCCGTAGAAAGTCCCATCATCAGGGAAAATTTCATACTTAGCTTGCTTCATCGCAGCTTGGATGTATTTAGTTAACATATTAAAGCAATCTCCTTTTGGGATTTTTAGCTGATGACGTTATGATAGAGTGCGATCGCACTTCTTCAACAATCTCGACCAACCTCATGGGATGAAAAGCCGACTTACACCCATATAAGTATTAATATCAATCACAATTTCAACCAGACTAATTGCACAACGCTGCCGATATTCAGAGTCATTCAACAAGCGATCGGCATCGCCAATAGTAATCACGGGGAGTGATGTTGAAGTAATTTCCTCGCGCATCACTTGTTCTAGAGAGTTATCGCCCTTCATACTCCGATTGGCCGTCAATAAAATCATCTGGTTTGATTGAGCCAACCGCCAAACTACCCGATCGTCACTATCGATCGGCAGGCTCATTTCATCAAAGGTGATAAATCGAATGAGAACCCAATCTAGCCAGCCACTACTCACAATGCTACCTGAGAGAAGTACGGCGTGTCCTCTCAAATTATGATCGACTAAAAAATTTATGGCTGAGACTTAAGTTTGGCTTTTGCTGCTTGAAGTTTGGCTCGAATAGCTTCTTCACCAGGTTTTGGTGGTTGGGCGGCAATTCGGGCAATCAGATCGCGATTTTTTTCTTCGTAGTACAGCCGCAGTTCCTCAGCTTCCTTAAGAACCATTTGATACTCAGCTTCCACATCAGCGCGATTTGCCTCAATATAAGTTAAAGCCACGTTAATTTGTTCCTCTGTAAGCTCAAACAATCCCCTGATAAACTTAGGCGGATATTGAGCCGTCACATAGTCCATGATGTCGTAGATGGTGATGCGGGTACCTGCGATCGACAGTCCTCTTTCTGTACGGATGATAGCTGTTTGTTCGTTGGATATGGTTGTCATGCTTATAGCCTCCTAGAAGTTATTTCTATATTACTAGCTGATTACGTGGAATTTTGAGATGAATTAACTCTATTATACTTGGCGACCGCTCTCTGAGGACGATCGCGGGAATTACGCGATCGCTCCTTCCACAAATAAACGTATTAACCAATTAGTGAATTTTACTGCGACATCTGTGTGAGGACGCAAAGCTTGACTTGTAATTGCCTTTCCCAAAGGATAACCAGGTTCATCATGCCAAGCAAGATATGTATGAATCACTGCTTTACTACGATGCACTTCTTTGAATGTGGTTACTTTACTATCCTGTGCCTGTTCAACACATTCTCGTGCAAATGTCAAAGATGCTGGTTCTGCAAGTTCAGCACAAAAGTCTTCTAACATTCCAGAATCTTGATTATTAGGCATCAGCCAAAACCCCAGTTTAGGTTCATCTGAAGAAGGCTCGACTACCGTTCCATCAGCATCAGGTTTGTTCGGTAACGTATAGTTGTAATGTTGTAACTTGCCTTTTATACTTTGCCATCTGCCTTCAAGAGAAGGCTTGTCAGCATCAAGCATAACTCCTATTACTTGAGGAGGATTAGGACGTATAATCAGCGCATTTAGTCGCTTCAAAACCCCGATATCTGAACCGCATTGATAGATACCGAAAGTCTTAGGAACATTATGAGCTTTGCATAAAGCCATCACCACATGGCAATCATTATCTCCTTCAACAAGTAAAACTCTATCTGTATCTTGCTTGCAAACACTATCCTTCTCAGACACCTCGCTTGTATTACTCATCGTACTTCAACATCCATGTCAATAGAATCACTCAGGGTCTCAGATGTATATTCTGTTGCTTTTATCGATTCATTTTTGGCATCCAATCTGAAGAAAGCACCAAGGGTAGGATAGTTATTCCAGGCTTGGTAGAAACCCTTGATACAATCGCGGCTGTGAGTTGTTGCAAAAATTTGAACATTAAGTCTCTCCGATATCTGAAAAACAATATCCCAAACTTTCGGTTGCACGCTCCAGTGCAATCCATTTTCAAATTCATCAATTAATAGAAGTCCGTTTCGAGCATTGACAAGTGCAACAATTATATGAAACAAACGAGTCATACCATCTCCCATGCTCTTGAGAGGTAATGGTTCGTCTATGCCTTTAATTTTTACTAAAGGAACACGGTTGTCACTTGTAGTACCTATACTAACGTCCTCTACAAAAGCGACTCCAGTAACTCGATCGTCAATTAAACGAAGCGCAGAAATAACCTCCGACTCTAAATCTGTCAAGCTCGTTAAATCCCAAAGAGCAGCTAATTTTCGATTAGGCATATTTGCTGTATAAACAATCTGCCACGTGTATTTTAACTCTGATTCCTGCCTTTCATAAAAAATTCTAGAGCTACGTCGAATGTCTCTGATATTTCTATCTAATCTGAAAATTCTTCTAGTTCTTTCGCCTTCTTCTGCTACGAGAAAAACTTCAACATTAGATATATCTTCGTCAAACTCCACATCCGAGATGCGAATTTTCCTGATGGTGCCTTCGTCATCATTTTTATTCTGGTATGCGCCAGCGCCGATCCGGAGTTTTATGTTTGAAGAAACTTCTCCAAGAGAAATCCCATCTCCTCCTATGCTGGGCAATTTATGCCCAAAGAATAGATGCCGCACAGGATTACTGATAAAATTTTGGGAATGTGGCTGAGCTTCGCTAAACCAAGTCTCTTGCCTAGACTCTACAAGCTCAAGCATGACGGTAGCAGAAGCGTTGCTGGCATATAGTTCTACTGCTTCAAGAAATGTACTCTTTCCTGAATTATTCTTGCCAACAATCAGGTTGACACGACCCAGATTTTTAACTTCAAGGTGTTTAAATAGTCTAAAGTTGTGTATCTGAAATGACTCCAGCATACAAGATTCCTATAATTTTTTATAACTAGCTTATATCATATTTGCTTAAAAAGCCAGTTTTTGAAATAACTCGGCAATTGGAAGAGTAAAGCCGGGGACGATTTCTTCCCCATCGAGGGAGTTAACGGACTTGAGCAGGCGATCGGGCTCTTGGGACGATCGATAAACTAACACATACTGTTCTTTAGGATGAATCACCCAGACTAAACGCGCCCCATTCTCGAAATATTCTACGAGTTTGTCGTGAATTTCTGCCACTGTATTGCTAGGAGAAAGGATTTCTACAGCCAGATCGGGCGCACCTTCTAGGAAGCCATCGGGGAGATCATCTAGCCCTTGCAGGCGTTCTTTTGCCATGAAGGAAACATCGGGCGATCGCTTGTTTCCTGATTTCATCTTAAAAGCAGTGCTGGAATCGAAAATTGCGCCTAATTTTCGCGTTGATACGCAGTTAAACAAGGCTGCACTCAAAATAACGGCAACATAACCGTGTTTTGCACCCGAATTTCCCATGTCAATTAGTTCTCCATTCACAATTTCATAGCGGTGTCCATCTCGGTTGAGTGCCATGAATTCGGCATCAGTCCAGATTTTTTTATCTGCTGGTGTTTCAACTTGGTTTTCAGTTAGGTTTGACCTTTGGTTTTGAATTAGAGTAGCCATAGCTTTCTCCTAAACTTATATTTCTCGTTAAATAGAATCCATTTCAGCCTCTTAAAAATCGCCCTTAAAAACTAATGCGGCGGTAGACTTCAGACATCGGAAGTTCTATATTTAAACTGTGCAGGACGATCGCCCGATCGAGCCGATCGCAAACTTGCCATTGCCAGCGATCGCTACTTGGGCGATCGCCATTATAATATTGCTCAATGTAGGGTTCAGCTTGACTAACCAGCAAATATTCACAAAAACTAGCAAGAGAGCGATATTTTCTGAACTTTTCACCTCGATCGTAGCCTTCAGTAGAGGGGGAAAGAACCTCCACAATCAGTAAAGGATTGAGAATTTCATCCGTGCGATCGCCATTGAATTCTGGTTCGCCATTGATGACCATAACATCGGGATAAGTTCCATGATTGAAGCTAGGAATCCAAATTCGTAGATCGCCGTTATAGATTTGAAAATTTGTGTCTCGCACAGCCACGTTAAGAAAAGTCGTAATGTCTACGGTAATACGGCTGTGAGCGGGGGAACCTCCTGACATAGCGATAATCTCTCCGTTACAGTATTCGTGACGTTCTTCGGCTGTTTCCTCGATCGCCCGGTATTCATCTGGAGTAAAGCGAGTCTTTGTCGCATCTGGAAGATTTGGCGGGTTGGTTTGAGTTATAACCACGATCGCACCTCCTAAATAATTAGACCTTAAATAATTATGGCTGACAGCTAGATAATTGTCTCAACCCAGAGGCGATCGCTTTTTGGGCAAATAAATAAATAAATAATATGGGCGATCGCACAATCTCCTGACATCGCCTTCTCAAAGTTGAGATCCTTCGTGGCTCCGCTGCACCGCAGGATTTGACTGTTGGCGCTGTGCAATTTTGATTAACATCCTCAATGCGTCATTCACTGCTGCATCATTAGGAAAAGCTTGGGCAATATCGGGGTCTAAAAGCACCAAGTTTGTCCCTGCACGATATTGCTCAACATACTTGCCTTTAACACCTCCTTTCATCTGAGCAAAGTCATACTCAGCAAGTAATTCGTCTTCCATTTCGTTCTCAATATCCTTCTTCATAAAACCTCTGCTCCTGGCGGGTAGCTTTTCTGGCACTGATGATTCTTACTTTTTCTCCTCGATCGGTGTATGCAACAATTAAAAGTTGTCCCTACCTGGATATACCAATGATAACGTACCTGCTTTCTCCGATGGAATGCTGAGGATCGGGAAAAGTTACAGATAGCGGGTCATTAAATATGGTTGTGGCTTCTTGAAAGGAAACACCATGCTTCTCAACATTTAGTGTCGCTTTGTCTGGATTCCATTCAAATTCCATAAATAACTCTCCATGCCTTTTTCCGATTCTGCTTCACAACCGCTAAATTCTCGCTTTCCTTTTATTTTTAACACTCAATTGCTTAGTAAGCGATGTATAATAATGCAAAGCAAAAAGCAGATTAATTCCAAAAAACACCAAAGTTAAAACAAAGGTAAAAAACGACATAAACGACAGCCGGGAAGTCATCGTAAACATCGCCAAAATGATTGAGCAAAGCCCAAAACCGGAAGCAAAAGAACTTAAAAGTAGCAACCGCACCTTAGACATAGTTTAATTTAAAGATTATCAGTAAAATACACTCTTGGCATCTACAGAGGAGTGCCAAATGATACTTATTACTATATAGCGGAATTGCTCAGTTCCGCCAAGGGCAAAACGACTGCTTTCCTAAAAAGGTTTGAATTATTATACAGAAAAATACAGCCCGCGCTCTTGTAAACTCCTGTTGCTCGACTTAATATCAATCACAGGAATTCCCCAGCCTCTGCGAGCATTCCACCTTTCGCCGTACAGTCACCGCAGCCGCAATCCCGCTGACAGCAAAGTATTCGCTTCCAAAACCGCGCTTTCCCTGGGATTCCAAACATTGCCAAAATCCACCAACGCCGTCACCTGCAAAACTCCTTGGTTGTCGCGGGTTCGCTTGCATCGGATACCGCAACTCGGCTGAATCAAAAATCCCGCTATCGGTCAGCAAAGCATCCTGATGGTAGGCCCGCAATGTGTCTGAGCCCCCTATACCCAATGGTTCGATCGCCAAAAGCTCTGCCCCAGCCAATTTCACATCCGATCGCACCTGCAGCAGCGTCTCAGGAGCCAACAACCGCACGTACTGCAATTGACCCCGCCAAATCAAAAAGCGACTGTCAGGGCTGCTGCTGCTCACCGTAGCGCCAAATGCTGCCACTCCCTGACAGAACTGCCCTCGCGCCGCCAAGACATCTCTCTCCCCTCTGAGTAAAATCCTGAAACAGCCTCAGCACCGCAACCGGATTTCTACCCCGATTATCTGCTTCCGGCGACAGCGGAAAATCCTTTCCCAGCAAAGATGTATCGCTTTCTCGACTGCTGGTACCAATACCGATCGCGATTTCTCTTCTCGGATTTTGCACGATCGGCTCGCGGTAAGTCAACTGCCAACTACTTCAAATCGATCGACTTTTATCGTACCCGGAATCTTAGGAATTCTGCAGGCTGTGCCGGCGCAGGAATAGCAGGCGGCAAAAGCTGTTCGCCTGAAAGCAAGGGCGCTGGCGGCGCGGGTTACGGGAGACGAGGCGGATTTGGCCGCCGCGGGTTGGGAATCGGAAATTCGTGTCTGTTTTCTCCTCGGTTCGGCAATGGAGGGAGAGTTTCTGGGGTCTCACTTTGGGTCATTTGATCGAACTCCGGGATGCTATTTTCTTGCTCTGTAGTGTCTCTATCTAATTCTGAACCCGAGTATAAATCACGAAGCCGATCGCGATCGTCTGCTGTTTCTTGATCTAGTTTGAATTGAGACGGTAAATTATCATGCACAATTGGCGCTTGCACCCCTGAGTCGGTAGCAACCATCGACTCGCCAACACTTAGAGCTGATAGCAGTGCGGGGCAAATAGCGGCCATTGAAAAACCAAGCGCTAATGCCTTGAAAAACTTGATTTTACAAAAGCCTCTAGAAGATTGCACGGGCATGACAGATTAGCCATATTTGATAGTTATTTACACTTACGAGCGGGCGAGGCCGGCGCAATTGCAAGGAATAAAATTACTCTATCACTTTTTAAACAATTAATTCCTTAACTCAATATAAAGACAGTTGACAGCAACTCTAGTGTGTGTAGTTAACAATTACTAAAAACACTCCGACCGAAAGCATCCAGGATACCCGCCACGTGATTCATCCGTCCAGAAATAAAAAACCTGTATCCGATGAAACTTGCCCCCGGAATTTATGCGTGGGGCCAATGCTTCAATTCTTTAATCTAAAATCTAAAATCTAAAATCTAAAATCGATAGACCTCCCAAGCTACCCCTCTTGCAAGGAATAAAATTACTCTATCACTTTTTAAAGAGTTAATTCCTTAAGTCAATATAAAGATAGTTGACAATGACTATGTTTTGTGCATTCAACAATGACAAAAAAAAACTCCGACCTCCCAAGGTAGCCCTGTAGGTCGGCGGAGAATTTTATCAAACCTGCGATCTCAGAAATAGGTAAATTTTGATACAGATTACTACATTTTATTGAGCTGCGATCGCAATTCTTCCAACTCAGCATCAATCACCGGGCTCGACTCCGAGCTACTAGCTGCTGCCGTTTTACCCGCTGCTGGCAATTGACCTTGAGACACAGAGCCCCCGGTAAGTTGAGCTTTCATCTGAGCCAACTCGTCGTCAACATCACCGCCGCTTTCGAGCAAGCGGAACTGTTCCTCTAAATTGCTGCCGCCGGCGGCCAATTCTGCCGAAGCCCCCGCGCGAGCTTCAATCTGCAAAACTTTTTCTTCCATGCGATCGAAAGCCGCCATTGAACTGCCAGTATTCAAGGTGCCAATGGTATTGTTGAGCTGTTCCTGAGCTTTAGCAGCGGATATCCTCGCTTTGAGCATATCCTTCTTAGTCTTAGCTTCGGAAATTTTGCTCTCCAAACCGATCAAGTTGCGCTTGAGACTTTCCACCTGAGCCGATTGCTGATCCAGACTGGCTTTCAGGGTAGCCGCCGTTTCAGCGTGAGACTTTTTGCGAACCAGCGCTTCCCTGGCCAAAGTCTCGTCTCCTTTTTGCAGGGCTAGCTGAGCGCGCTGCTGCCACTGGTTAGACTGAGATTCAGCTTGATTGTACTGAGTCTGGGTGCGCTTTTGAGTGGCGATCGCGCTGGCAACTGCCTGACGCAACTGCACCAAGTCTTCCTGCATATCCGTAACAGACTGTTCTAAAATCTTTTCCGGGTCTTCAGCTTTGTTGACCAGATCGTTAAGATTGGCTTTGACGACTCGGCTAATGCGGTCAAATAATCCCATAATGCTATTTTTCCTGGGTGAGGTGTACGAAGTAGGCGGAAAGCAGGCTTGATAGCCCTAGCCCGCAGTTGTGAAATTTACTTGGTCAGATTTTTAGTGCGATTTAGTTTTTGGCAATTTTTGCAGACAGATAAATCCAGTTTAAAGCGATCGAGTAATGTGATGCAGGCAAGCTTATTCATGCACCTACCTATTGAGTTTAACTTCGATCCGGGAATTCCCCAACAGGCTTCGAGCCATCTCTAGCTAGGCTGTTGAGAAGTTTTTGCTCGTCCCGACTCTTGTTCTGTTGCCTGGGGTTCAGGATGCGGGCGGCTCCCTCGACGGCAATTTGGGTGTATTGTTGCCCGGAAGCATTTGTGCTTTCATCGCCGCCAACTCGGTATCCACATCGTCGGCACCTTCGAGAGAGAGAAACTTCTTTTCTAAATCATTAGTTCCGAGTTCTGCGATTGCTTCGGAGCGAGCTTCTAGCTGCATGACTTTCTCTTCCATCCGTTCAAACGCGCTCAAAGCGCTGCCGGTACTGAGATTGCCCATCATTTCTTGAAGCCTTTCCGACGATGCGGCCGATCGAGCTCGAGCAATGTACATATCTTTTTTAGATTTTGCCTCGGAAATTTTACTTTCGAGCGCCCGCATATTTTCTTTAAGTTTAGTCACAACAGCCGATTGCTGATCCAGACTGGCTTTCATCGCCGTTGCCGTTTCTTGATAAGATTTCTTGCGCGTCAGAGCTTCCCGCGCCAAATTTTCCTCGCCTTTTTGCAAAGCTAGCTGCGCCCGCTGATGCCATTCTGCTGCTGTAGACTCAGCTTGGGAACACTGGCGTTCAGTGCGTTTTTGAGCTGCAATCGCTCCTGCCACAGCTTGTCTGAGCTGCACTAAATCTTCCTGCATATCCATTACAGCCTGTTCCAGAATTTTTTCTGGGTCTTCTGCTGCCCCGACCAAACTGTTAATATTGGCTCGAATCACTCGCCATAGGCGATCGAATAATCCCATTTTGCCAGTCTCCCAATTTTAAACTTTAGAATTAAGACAGAGAAATCACCATTAAAAATTAAAAATGAATACTCATCAATCGTCTTTTTAATTTTTAATTTTGAAATTTTAATTCCCTCTAATTTAGGTCGTCATGATTATTTTTAGGATGGGTAGGGCGCGAGCATTACCCATCAAAACTGAGCAAATGTTGGGTGAAGCGAAACGAGGGTTCGTGCCTCGGCCCAACCTACTCCCCGATCATTAGTTTAATTGTCTTTGCCTAATTTATGGTTGATAGTATTGTGGCTTCACCCCTTTTTCTTGGAGTTCTTTCACCAAACGTTCTGCTGAGGCAGCATCGTTCAAAGCCCCCATTTGGATCTTGACACCCTTTGAGAAGTTCCGCACGTAGGCATCGGGAACTGCGGTTCTGGCTTGCTGCAGCGATTTTTCGTCGGTGTAATCGGTGACAACGTAATAGAAACCGTCGGCGGCCCGTGCAGGCCTTCCTAGCGGGGATGCGGCGGCTGGGGATGCTGTCGCTGGGGATGCTGTCGCCGGGGATGTGGCGGCTGGGGATGCTGTCGCGGGGGATGTGGCTGCAGGCTGGGCTGGGGAGGGTGTTGGAGGCAGTGTCGGCAGTGTCGGCACTGGCTGGGCGGCGCTGGGGCTGGGAGTGGGAAGCAAAGCCGTGCTCAGATTGTTGAGTCCTTGTTCCCTGCCTCTGGCCGGGTTGCCGTCTTCTGTAGGAATCGGCACAGCCCCGCTGGGGCCCGGAGGCGCTGGCGGAGTTGGGGGGATTGATGCTTTTGGTGACGGGGAAGGAATCGGGCTGGCTGTCGGCTTGACATTGCTGAGAGTGCTCAAATCTAGCTCGACAAATTCCTTGGATACCAGATTTGGTGCTTTCGGCAGTTCCTTGGTGCTGGTATCTGAGGTGGCACTAGAGGCGGGACTGTCGCTTGAAGAGGGTGAGGTGCGATCGAGCAAACGGTTCAGGCCTGCCATCTTAACTAAATTTGACGGGTACATGACTGCATAGCCCAAAGCTGTGCATGACAGCAAAAACAGCAGCATCGAACTCAGTCCCAAGGGAGTTAACAAACTGGCGGCTAAACTGCGTTCTACCGTAGGCTCAGCTTTTGACTCGTCCAAACTTTCGATCAGTTTTTCGCTTGATTCGAGATACTTGTTGGGTGCGAAGGCACTGCTAGATAATTTTGTGCCACCCCTGGTAGTTGCTAGCGGGGCATCGCCCTGAGTGCCCGCAAGGGATAGGGGCAGCGATAGCGGCTGCTGGGTTTCCTCCGCAGTCCCTGTCGCCAAATTTTGGGCTAGCTGTTGCTCGGTTGTGGCTGTTTGCTTGCCGGTACGAACTGAGGGCGACACCCACTGTTCGGCGCGCCTCCTGTGCCTTCTGTATGTTGTCAGTTCTGCTTCTAGATTTACATCTAGACTCCCCAGGACTGCTTGCAAAGCAGGCTTGATTGGGGTTGAAGAGGATTGATGATTTGGGGATTCAACCGAAGAACGCTTACTCATTAGCAAAACTCCTACCGCCTCTGAATTAATTTTAATCTTTTGATTGTAGAGATAAACATGAAGGTTGAAAACTTGCCTATTTTATGATTAGCTACTTTTGGCGTCAATGCAACAGGGGCCCGATCGCCGGCCGCTATTTTTCATTTTCATTGGAAAACTTAATTCTTGCTCTTTCCCGGAGGGTGCTTACCGACACTCTCAGCCAATTTTTGTATCCTGAGCTACCGCTTGTTTGTAACCTCTCATACTCGTTGGGCATTTGTACTTTTTCTTGATCCCTAACGGCTTTATAAACTTTTAACCTATGTTTTTACCTATACAATGAGCAACGACCGAGCTAATTGTTTCTATATATAACGAGATTATAAATAAATTATAAAATTTATTTATGCTCCGGGGATCGCTACAACCCTGACAGCATAAAGGTTGGGATGCTCTAAAACCTGCTAGCTCTACAAAGGAGAATTAGAGATGAAAATGATTTCCCTAAGAACTTTTATGCAAACCTCCTTAACTTCACCTTTAACTTCAGCTTGTGGTCACTGCCGTCACTATACCCCTGAAGGCAGACGCGGGGGTGTTTGCGCTTTACTAGGCGGCCCGGTTCAAAGTCAGTGGAAAGCTTGTGCTTTAGCGGTTTCGCCTTTTAGGTCATCTTGGGAAAACATAGAAGAAATTGGACTGTGGCAAGAATCGACTCTGACGCTGCAGGATGCCACCGTCACTCTTTCCGATCGCCATGCCAGCCAGCTTACAGGCACAACCTTAACCGAAAAATCCGCTGCAGCATTCTCGGTCTAGTTAGTCTGCAGCAGGACAGCTCATACCATTTTCGATTGTCAATTTTCGATTGGGGAATCACTGATGACTATCATGGTTTGGATCTGGCAAAGCAGTTTCATTCTTTTTGGGAACTGGTATCCATACTGACACTTTTGGACGATCGCGTGCATTGGGCTTTACTAACCCAGAAAAATCAGCAGCATCTACTTTAATAGGATCGCATAAAAAAACTGATTTCTCTATCCAGCTATGGCAGCCAAGGATATTGACTAAAATCAGGTTGCCGTTTTTCTAAAAAGGCTTGTTTGCCTTCGGCGCCTTCCTGCGTCATATAGTACAGCAAAGTGGCATTTCCCGCCAGTTCTTGCAAACCGGCTTGACCGTCGCAGTCGGCATTAAAAGCGGATTTCAAGCAGCGAATCGCGATCGGACTTTTTTCGAGAATTTCCGCAGCCCACTGAATCCCTTCTATTTCTAGTTGTTCGACGGGCACGACGCAGTTGACTAAACCCATTTCTAGGGCTTGCTGCGCGCTATACTGGCGACACAAAAACCAAATTTCTCGGGCTTTTTTCTGGCCGACAACTCTGGCGAGATAGCTAGCTCCGAAACCACCGTCGAAACTGCCGACTTTGGGGCCGGTCTGTCCGAAAATAGCATTGTCAGCAGCGATCGTCAAGTCGCAAATTAAGTGCAGAACGTGACCCCCTCCAATTGCGTAGCCTGCCACTAAAGCAATTACAACTTTGGGCATAGATCGAATCAACTTCTGCAAGTCGAGCACGTTCAACCGGGGTATGCCACCTTCGTCTACATATCCCGCCGAACCCCGCACGCTTTGGTCGCCGCCGGCGCAAAAAGCGTATTTGCCGTCTGTATGAGGCCCCGCACCGGTGAAAAGGACAACGCCGATTTTTGTGTCTTCGCGGGCATCAGTAAAGGCATCGCACAGTTCCAGTACGGTTTTGGGACGGAAAGCGTTCCGTTTGTGAGGTCGATTGATGGTAATTTTGGCGGTGCCGCCACTTTTGTGATAGAGAATGTCTTCGTAGGTTTTGGCGGTTTGCCATTCAATTTGCATAATCAATCAATTTGAGATTGGAGATTGAGCTGAGTCAATCAAGGCAGCGACAAGTCGCTTTTAGATTTTAGAGGGATTCGGTTCAATGGGATAGAAGGGTCGATCGACTGTTGCCAAAAAAATAAAGCGGGACTTAGGCAGAAACCAGGTTTTTCACCAACATACGCCGTGCAGCGAGCGCTCTGGGTAGGGGTTAAACAACCCGGCTTTTGAGGGTAAGAGGGCCCAAGTACCATGTCAATTGGAAACAGCGTCAAATCCTCGAAATCCTCTGACTACTTTTACTGCCCCAAAATTTATATGCGCGGGATTATTGGCGGAGTAAAATATTCAGCAAGTGCTTTGCTGCTTTGCCAAATACCGGATCGCGGGACTCGAATTCGCTGGGATCGAGTAAAGCTTTAACTTCGGCAAAAGCTTCTGAGTCGAGGGTTCCTTCTTTAGTAAATAAAGTGTCTATGACTGCAATGTGTCTGGAGTCGAGGCCGAGCCGATTTGCGATCGACTGTAAGTACATTTGCTCCCGCATATCGATGTGTCCGTCGGCCGCTGACATTTCGTAGCCGGAACCGATGAGCAACAGTTTTTCAGATTCTGAGAACAAAGCTGTCAGGGTTAGCAATTCTGTGGGGTTGAAGTAAACCTGCTGTTTGGATACTCCTTTGACAAGGCGCTGAATTAGTTCTATCCGATCGCGGTCGCCGCTGGCAAAGGCTTTGAGAGTCTTTTGCAGCCGTTCTTCTTCTTCAACTGCGATCGTCCTGTCAATAATCATCACTCCGCGCAGGATGGAAATCAGAGCAGTCAGAAACACTACCAAAGGAGTGATATCTTGTTCGCGCAGCTTTTGCCGGGTAATGCGGCACAACAGCTCAACAATTTCAGTGGTAATCGTAGTGGTGTCCATAATTAAAGACTCTCGATTAAGCTGTAATGTAACTTTATTTATCGATCTTAAGTTTTTCTGTTACTTAGGTATGACGTGAATTATAAAGCTGAGCCGTTGTCTATTAGTGATACTACTTATTTTATTCACAAACGCTGGATGACTAGGGCTGTGGAACTGGCACAAGCAGCCGGTGATGCTGGTGAAGTACCCGTGGGTGCTGCAATTGTTGACGGTACTGGCAAATTGATTGCCGAAGCGCAAAATCGGCGAGAGCGAGATTGCGATCCGACTGCTCACGCTGAAATCTTGGCTTTGCGGGCGGCCGGCCAAGTTTTGCAAGACTGGCATCTTAACCAATGCACGCTCTATGTAACGCTGGAACCTTGCCCGATGTGCGCTGGTGCGATCGTCCAAGCTCGGATTCGTCTGCTGGTATACGGAGCAGATGACCCGAAAACTGGCACGATTCGGACTGCAGCTAATATTCCCGATAGCGCGCATTCGTGTCACCGCTTAGAGGTGCTCGGCGGTATTATGGAGTCTGTTTGCCGCGATCAGTTGCTTTCTTGGTTTGAAGCGCGCCGGAAAAATTAACCGGTAAAATTTTTTACTTTCTTCGGGGGGAGGTTTAATCGAAATTGACCCTTTAGCTGAAATAATAGATCCGTAATTGCCTGCTCCAGCTTTCGAGGCGGCCGACTGCTCTGCATTAGTGCTGTCCGGTTGGCTGAGGTTTTACCTGTGACAGATTATCTCTTGCGGGTGCGATCGCTCGATCGGCACAAGGCCAATAGCAAAAGTGTCCCGACCCAAAAACTAAAGATTTGTCCCATCACTTACTTTAGACTTTAGCTCTCGAGAAAGCAGCTTAATTGCTATGCCCCACACCGCCACGATCGCCGTTGAGTCCAGTAAATCCTCTCTAGTGAAGCCCATGCCTGCCAAGGTAGCATCTAATACCTCTCGCGTTTCTCCTTGGTTAACCTCCTTGCTCTATCCGCTAGGTCACTATGTTGTCCTACCGTTTCATTTTGGCAAGATTGAGATAACCGGACAGGAGCACTTGCCGAAAGACGGGCCTGTCATCTTAGCCCCTACGCACCGTTCCCGGTGGGATGCCCTGATGATGCCTTATTCAACTGGACAGAAGGTGACTGGACGCGATTTGCGGTTTATGGTAACTGCTGATGAAGTGAAAGGACTGCAAGGTTGGTTCATCAGAAATTTGGGGGGGTTTGCTGTGGATCTCAAGCATCCGGCAATTGGCAGTCTCCGTTACGGCGTGGAACTACTCCTCGACAAAGAAATGTTGGTGATTTTTCCCGAAGGCGGCATTTTTCAGGATGGCGAAGTTCACCCGATTAAGCCTGGATTGGCGCGTTTGGCAATGCAAGCAGAGTTGAGCAAACCGGGTTTGGGAGTGAAAATTGTACCGATGAGTATCCGCTATCGCCCGCGCATTCCTCAATGGGGTGCTCAGGTAAAAATTGCGATCGGTTCTCCGATTTGCGTGGCGGATTATGCCAATGGTGGCGGTGGTAAAAAAGAAGCACGATTGTTGAGTGCCCAGCTCGAAATGGATCTTAAAAAGCTTGATGAAAGTTGAGAAGAAGGAAGTTCGGCAACGGATTCTGTAACGGATGTAACGGATGTCAGGAAGTTCGGCAACGGATTCTGTAACGGATGTAACGGATGTCAGGAAGTTCGGCAACGGATTCTATAACGGATGTAACGGATGTCAGGAAGAAGGAAGTTCGGCAACGGATTTTGTAACGGATGTAACGGATGTCAGGAAGAAGGAAGAAGGAAGAAGGAAGAAGGAAGAAGGAAGAAAGAAAAAGAAATTATGATATAATTTTTTCTGGTGCTGGAGAGAGATGCAGCACCTATTTGGCTGCTTTGTTATGTCTGTATTAAGTGTGAGCATTAATGGGTTGTGCTTTGAACTTTAAGCCTGGTCAAATTGTCAGTTTAGAATGTGGAGATGCGTGCCTGCATTCCGAGGTAATCCAAGTGGTTGAGGCACGTCAAGTTTGTTGGGTGCGCCCTTTGATGTTAGTTGTATCGGCGTCGGGGAAGGATTTATCGGCAGAATACACTTTATCCGATTTGCGAGATGGGGCTGATTTGCTGTGGCCGCTGAGCTTGTTTCGGGAGGCTTTTGATACTGAGGTAATTTCACTGTTGACTGAGTTGCATTCTCTGGACTCGGAGAAAAAGGATGGTGCGATCGCATCTCGGCAACTTAGAGATTTTGTCGATCGAGTTTGGGAAGCTTTTCCCAGTGCTTTTCATTAAGCAGATGTCTGGCGTTTTGTCTATTAGTCCGCCAGGGGTTGAAAACCCCTGTCTAATAGCTAAAGCCCTCTTGGATAGAAGTAATACTCTCTTGATTCTTCAGTCCGCGTAGGCGGACTTCGTTTGTCTAGAAGCGATTTCAATCGCCCAATTTTATTTTCGCTTTTCGCGGACTATTATACTAAAATACAGCGTGTGAAAGCTCTTCCGGGTTGAGATTATTGTGAATAACTTGACCGTCGCGGAACCAGACAACGCGGCGAGTTTGACGCGCCACTTCCGGTTCGTGCGTTACCATCACAACAGTCATGCCGCTTTCATTGAATTCGGTAAAAATATCCATTACTTCTTGAGTAGTTTTTGTATCCAATGCACCTGTAGGTTCGTCAGCCAGCAACAACACGGGACGGTTGACAATAGCCCTGGCGATGGCTACGCGCTGCTGCTGTCCTCCTGATAGTTGATTCGGTCTGTTTTGCAGCCGACTTTCCAAACCTACTTTTGTTAAAGCATCTACTCCCCGTTCGCGTCTTTCTGCTGCGGGAATGCCGGCATATACCATCGGTAACATGACATTTTCTAAGGCTGTCAATTGAGGCAACAGGTGAAATTGTTGGAAGACAAAACCTAATTTTAAATTGCGAATTCCGGCTAATTCTGATTCGGGCATTTGGGCGACATCTACGCCGTCTAAGTAGTAACTGCCGCTCGTAGGTCGATCGAGACAGCCGATAATATTCATAGCTGTAGATTTGCCCGATCCCGATGCGCCCATAATCGAGCAATATTCTCCTTGTCTTACGGTCAAGCTGACGCCGTTTAAGGCGCGAACTTCCAGGTCGCCAATCCCGTAAACTTTTGTTACCTCTTCCAGACCGACAACAACGGGCTTTGAGAGGACTTGCGGGTCGAGGTCTTGGTATGTATCGGTTTGTAGTTCAGGCATTTTTTTTCTGTGCGATCGACACAACTAACTACTAAGTTAACACTTCCCATCGGTTTTGGCGATCGGGGTGACGGCTGTTTCGATGCTAATGAACAGAAAATCTATATTCAAATCAAAGTGAATACTTTGACACCAACTGGGAGGTAAAGTCGGAGTGGAAACAAAAATCGGCGTTGCTGAATGGGGTATAAAATTTGTAGGGGAAATCCCCCCGTGATTGCCCCACCGCTGACGGTGTAAGGACTTAGAATTATCCCTACAGGCAAAATCCTACATAAATTCAGCAGAGCCAAAAAATCTATACTATTTATGCAGTGACCGAAAGCATCCAGGATACAAGTCCCCGGATTCATGCGTCCAGAAATAAAAAACCTGTATCCGATAAAGGAACCCCCGAATTTATCCGTGGGGTCAATGCTAAAATCGAAAATCGAAAATCGAAAATCGAAAATCGATTGACTCTCTCTGTAGGGTGCTTATGGCAACTACTGTCAAAATACGATCGCCCTGCTTTACGTCATCCTACCCCTTGGCGATGACCAATAAACCCAGTTTATTGGTCATCTACTGTTATACAAGGAATATTTAAAGATCGCCATCAACAACTTTTCAAGGGTTTCAGGGCCTTCTTCACCAAGTTGACAGGGCTTGGGTGAAATAGACACCCAAATAGGCTAAACTTGTGTCCGATCGCCAAACAGACTACAAACCAATGACTACTTCTGCGGATACAAACCAGACCGAGATTTCCAATACAGTCTCATCGAGTCCACAAATGTTATCTTTCCTGAAAATTGTTGAGTATTTATCCCTAGCGACTTTTGTGGGTGCGTGCCTCCTTACCAGAGTTTTTCCCGACAATCAACTTATCGTTATTTTGGGATCTGTTTTTCTCTCTAGTTTTATTTTTCTATTCCTGGCCAATAGGCAATTGGCTCAAAACTCTAGGAATAATGCTAATCAGTTAGAAATCCGAAGAAAAGCGGAACTATATAATTACCTCTTAAACCCGAATAATGTTTCGGATAACAATTCGATTACCCCTGTGAGAGAAAAGGCTTTACGATATTGCCAGGAGTTGATTGACGACTATAAAAACACCCGAGAGACTTCGAGAAATATTTACTATACTTTCCAGTTGGCAACCGTGATTTTCTCGGGAGTCACACCAATTTTAGTATTGGTAGACAAATTGGAACCAGGTCAATCTTTGCTCAAGTGGCTGCCCGTAATTTGTCCCGCTGTCGCCTCGATAGTCGCCAGTATAGTTACCTCCTTTCCTTTTCAGGAGAATTGGATTTCTGCTAACACGGCTGTGGAATTGTTAGAAGCGGAACAGGAGAAATTTGTATTAGGAGTGACTCCAGCTTATCGTTGCTATGATGTAGCCGACGCAGCCCAACATCAACAAATGACAAAAATGGCAATAGAAAACTTTATCAATCAGGTGAATGAGATTCATCTCAAGCAAATCCAAAAACCCGATGATACAGCGTCAAAGGATCAGAATACAGACCCAGCTCAATCTACCGAGTCAAAGTAGCGGCCGAGTTAACGAATCTGACAATACCAGTAAGCAGGTAGGGTTGAGTGAGGCCCCCTGCTATTATACGGCTAAACTTTTCATCACAGATGGTATTTTGGGGCTATCCTATAACCAAATATCGGCTAGTCCCCCGTTTTTTTACCCCTCAATTAGCTCTATATGTAGCGATCGGAAGTGTTCACAGGCAAAATTTTTGAGCTATCATTAAGAAAATTTAAGCGTAAACTTGGTAAGTTGGAGATTTTAGGTAAACACAATTATGACATACGATTACGACTTGTTTGTGATAGGTGCGGGTTCCGGCGGATTGGCGAGTTCCAAGCGAGCAGCATCCTACGGCGCAAAAGTGGCGATCGCCGAAAATGACTTAGTAGGCGGAACCTGCGTAATTCGCGGCTGTGTTCCCAAAAAACTCATGGTGTACGCTTCAACATTTTCGCACCTTTATGAAGATGCGGTGGGCTACGGTTGGAGTCCAGTCGAAAGCAGCTTTGATTGGGAAAAACTCGTCACCACGGTAGACGCAGAAGTGCGGCGGCTGAGCAAACTGCACATCAGCTTTCTTGAAAAAGCCGGAGTCGAATTAATCTCAGGATACGCCAAATTTATTGACCCCCATACCGTCGAAGTTGGTGACAGAAAATATACCGCTGCCAAAATCTTAATTGCAGTCGGCGGAGAAGCGCAAAGAGTCCCAATTGTCGGCATAGAACACGCGATTACCTCTCGCGAAATCTTCCTACTAAAAGAGCAGCCAAAACGGTTGGCAATTTGGGGAGGAGGCTACATCGGCGTCGAATTTGCTTGCATTATGAACGGGTTGGGAAGCCAAGTAACTCAAATCATCCGCCGTGACTTAATTTTGAACGAATTTGACACAGAAATTCGTACCAACGTGCAAGAAGGAATGATTAAGCACGGAATAAACATTTTGACAGAAAGCTCGATCAACCACATTGAGAAAACCCCAGAAGGCTTAAAATTAACTCTGTCGGGAACATCCGAAGGAACGCTAATAGTAGATGCGCTGTTGTGCGCTACCGGGCGCAAACCCAACTTGGAAAAATTGGCTTTAGAAAATGCGGGAGTAGAAACAGATAAATGTGCGATCGCAGTTACCAAAGACAGCCGCACCAGTCAGCCACACATTTTTGCTGTGGGAGATTGCACCAACCGCATCAATTTAACGCCAATTGCGATCGCCGAAGGACGGGCTTTTGCAGATACTGAATTTGGCAACAATCCGAGAGCAATTACTCACGAAAATGTCCCGTCAGCGGTATTTTCCCAGCCGGAAGCGGCTACAGTCGGCTTAACAGAAAGCCAAGCCAGAGCTAAATTTGGCGAGTCAATTAAGTGCTACACAGCCAAGTTTCGGCCTATGTTTCATGCTTTGACAGGTGCAGATGAGAAAACTTTTGTCAAGTTAATCGTTGAAACTAATACTGACAGAGTTTTGGGCGTGCACATGGTGGGGAAAGACGCGGGCGAAATTATTCAAGGAATGGCGATCGCTGTTAATATGGGAGCTACCAAGAAAGACTTTGACGCGACTATTGGCATTCACCCCTCGACTGCTGAAGAGTTTGTTACTTTGCGGTAAAGCGGGCGCAGCCGCCAGGGGTTTAAACCCCTGGCTAATAGCTAAAGTCGGTTAAAACTGACATCTTGCACCATTGTCAAGAACGGGCAAGATGCCCGTTCCACAAAGAGTAGATTTTCTTGTGGAACAGGCATCTTGCCTGTTCCTAAAAGGCTAATTGAGAATGGTGCAAGATGTCAGTTTTAACCGACTGAATATCATCTTTTTGATGTTTTGTATAGCAAATTAATGAGTAATTCAACCCAACAAAACAAAATTTTAGCATTCTACCTCGGTCAGCAGCCTGATTCACAAGGTCGGGCGATCGAGGATATGTGGTCGTGGGATTACCAGAAGCTGGAATCCGTGCACAATTACATTCAATGGCTGTTTCCCCTGAGAGAAAAGAGTCGCTTTAATTCCAGTGCTCCGACTTTAAATGATGAGGTAATTCAAGCTTTTAGAACAAGTGAAGAGTTGAGAAGTCGCTTAGTCAAATCTCTAAAAGTCATGCTAGCGTTTTACGGGTTGGAATGCCGCGAAGGGGAAAACGCAGAAATTGTAATTACCAAATCGGCAGAATATTTGTCAAGAAAAAGAGAGTGGATTGAAAAATTTAATCACAACTACCTGCGGCTGACTAGGATTCTTACAAGTTTGACAGAGTTGGGATTGAAAAATTACGCTTTAGCTCTTTTCAGGTGTTTGGATGAGATATATAATGAAAATCAAAAAATTATTGGTTTAAACACTTATACATATTGGAAAAATGCTGTAAATACTTAAATCGAGCGAAGCCAATCAGCGGGACAGTAACCGAACGCTACGAACACAATAAATAATGGATAAAGCAATTACAGAAAATCACGCTCAGTCGGGCAGAGAAATTTATCAAAGGATTTCCAACAACATTCAAAAAGTGGTGAAAGGGCAATCAGCAGCAATCAGGAAATTGCTGTCAGCCTTTGTGAGTGGCGGGCACGTCCTCCTAGAAGATTATCCCGGTACAGGTAAAACTACCCTAGCTAAAGCCCTAGCCTTATCTGTCGATGTCAGCTTTAAACGCATTCAATTTACACCTGACCTTTTGCCATCCGATATCTTGGGCATATCCATGCTCGACCCCAATCAACGCACGTTCCATTTCCACGAAGGCCCAATTTTTGCTAATATTATCTTGGCTGACGAAATCAATCGCTCATCACCGCGAACCCAATCCGCCCTCCTAGAAGCAATGGCAGAATTTCAAGTCAGCATTGACGGAAATTTGCACAAACTTAAAGACCCATTTTTTGTCATTGCTACTCAAAATCCAGTAGAATCTCGTGGCACTTATCCGCTTCCTGAAGCCCAAATGGATCGCTTTGCAGTTCAATTTAGTCTAGGATACATCTCCCCAGAAGACGAAGTTAACTTGCTCGGAGACCAAATTAATCAACATCCTATTGATACACTTCAAACCTGCGTTAATTTAGAGGATATAATTAGCTTAAAACAGCAGGTAAAGCAAGTTAGAATTAGTGAAGAATTGAAACGTTACCTCGTAGATATCGTCAATGCAACTCGCTCAGCCGAAGGCGTACAACTAGGGGCGAGTCCCAGAGCTTCCATAGCTTTAATGAAAATTGCTCAAGCATTAGCTTTGTTCGATGGCTATGAGTTTGTTACGCCAGAACATATTCAAGAACAGGCGGTATCAGTCATCGCTCATCGCCTAGTAATGGAACCTCAAGCGCGTTTTTCTGGCAGAATGGCCCCAGGTGTTGTTGAAGAAATTATCAAATCTATTCCTGTACCAGCCTAAAAAATGAAACGTTTTTTCTACGCTATTTTTCGCTTCTGTGCGCGTGTAAATCGCTCGCGAAAGAAGCGATTGACCAACAATGGGTTAGCAGTGCTTAGCTGCACGCTTTTAGCGGGAATTTTAGGATTAGATACTAATCAGACTGTGACTTATCAAATTTTTACTTTCCTGTTGTCAATTATAGGAATAGCCATAATTTTTAGTAAGTTTTTTCGCTTCCGCTTCAATGCAGTACGGTTCTTACCAAAGTTTGCAACTGTTGGAGTCACTTTAAAATACCGTATACTTATTCATAACAAAACTAACCAGAGTCAAAATAGCTTAAAATTGTGGGAAAATTTGGCCGACACATACCCCAGCTTTCAAGAATTTATAGAAACACCTGAACCCGGTGAAGAAAAGCGCACTTCATTGGATAAATACTTCGGCTATTATCGTTGGCTGTGGCTGATTTATAGAAAACAATGCGCCACAGCTAAAGTCATAGAATTGCCTCCTCTTCCACCCAATAGCAAAACAGAAGTGGTAGGTGAAATTACGCCGTCCTGCAGAGGTGTTATCCGCCTCCGTGGTCTAACAGTTACTAGGTCAGATCCTTTTGGGATTTGGAATGCTTGTAAAACAATTTCCTTGCCCCAATCTATGTTAATTTTACCCAAACTATATCATTTACCACCAATTCAGCTTCCTGGCTCAAGAAGATATCAATCAGGTGGCGTCACCTTAGCTTCATCCGTAGGAGATTCCGAGGAATTTAGGTCTCTGCGGGATTATCGACCGGGAGACCCGCTACGCAAAATTCACTGGAAAAGTTGGGCAAAAGCAGGTAAGCCAATGGTCAAAGAAGAACAGGATGAATTTTTTGTGAGGCACGCCCTAATTTTGGATACATTTCAAAGTGTAAAATATAGTGAAATTTTAGAAGAGGCAATTTCAATTGCTGCTTCATTATCCTATGAAGTTCAGACTCAAGAATCCTTATTAGATTTGATGTTCGTCGTTCAAGAAGCTTATTGTTTTACCTTTGGCAGAGGCTTGAACTCTACTGATAAAATGCTAGAAATTCTCGCCTCTGTCGGTGCCTGTCAGGATAAACTTTTTGACTCGCTCACCTCAGTTTTGATGGAAAAAATCTCTCTGCTAAGCGGTTGCATTTGTATATTTTTGTGTTGGGACGAACCTAGAAAAAGATTAGTAAATTATCTGAGAAGTCGCGGTATCCATACCTTAGTTTTAATTTTAACAGAGCGAGACGCTCAATTAGATAGCTTAAATTTAGAGTTGATTAAAGATGACTTAACAAGCTGCCATATTTTAAAGCTAGGTCAAATACAAGAGGAGTTAAGGAAACTATGAAAATGCCAGTGTTTCTTTTGGGTGTTAGTGTAATTTTTTGGGGCTGGCAGACGGGACTATGGTTTTTTGCTTTGCCAATTGCTCTGATTTTAGAGGCAGCTAACTGGTTGCCTTATCGGTGGGATTTTTCAGCTAGTGATTTTAGGCGCATTGCTAATTTATGCCTGATTTTTTTGTGCTGTTTGCTGGTTTATCTCCTGGTCGCCAACCGTTCTATTTACTTGATATATAATTTGTTGCAGTGGCTTCCTGGTGTATTTTTTCCACTGGTAGCTGCTCAGGTATATTCTGTCAAGGAAAGTCTGGATATACGCCTAATGTTTTTGTGGCTAAACAAGGCCACAAAAAAAGCACCACTTAACCCATTGATGGTGAATCTAAATTATCCATATTTTATCTGTTGTCTGCTATCCGCTAGTGCGACGAATAGTAGAGAGATATCTTTTTATGCTGGGATATTTGCATTAACCGCTATTGCTTTGTGGTCGGTGAGAACGAAAAGATTTTCATCTATTCTCTGGCTTTGTCTGATGTTAATTGCTGGCAGTATAGGATTTATAGGACAGATGGGTCTGCACCAACTTCACCTAGCAGTAGAACAGCAAACAATTTCCTGGCTTAGTAATGGAAATTCTCAAGAAACAGATTTTTTGAAAAAACAAACGAACATCGGGTCAGTGGGATTATTAAAACAGTCAAATGAAATTATTTTTAGAGTTGCTCCTGAAGCTAAACAGACTCCTCCCCGACTGCTAAGAGAAGCCACTTATAATCGCTACAACTCTTCACTTTGGCTCGCCTTAAATCCTAACTTTGTTCCCGTACAACCAAAGATTAATGGCACAACTTGGGATTTAGGCGACCAACTACCGAATCCATCAACGATTACTATTTCGGCTACACTCCCAGGCAACCAAGGTTTATTAAAGCTGCCCGATGGAACTTTTAAAATTGACGCCTTGCCTGTCAGTCAGATGGAAAAGAATAAATATGGCACAATTAAAGTGGTGGGGAAAGTTGATATGCTGGCTTATCGAAGCTACTTTAATAATAATTTTTCTGTAGATAGCCCGCCGACAGAAGACGACCTGCAAATCCCAAAATCAGAAATGGCGGCACTGAATAAAATCCTCAGCCAAATGGATATTCAAGGCCAGTCTCCACCACAAATATTAGATAAAATAGAGTGGTTTTTCCTAAAAAATTTCGTTTATTCACTGAAGCTTAGGGGCCAAGATAATGATGCTACGCCTCTATCAACATTTTTACTGAACACTCGCTCTGGACATTGTGAATATTTTGCTACTGCTGCGACACTTCTCCTGAGAAAACTCGGTATTCCAGCCCGTTATGCTGTTGGATATTCTGTTCACGAATTTAGTTCTTTGGAGAACCAATATATTGTCAGAAGTCGCCATGCTCATGCTTGGACTTTGGCTTATATGGCGGGCAAATGGCAAGCTTTTGATCCTACGCCTTCTGATTGGGAAAGCATGGAGGATGCTGCTGCTCCCCCAGGGGCATTTATCTCTGATTTATGGTCGCTATTGAGTTACAAATTTGTGCTGGGGTTGCGATATTTATCAGGTAGCAATGGATTGAAGTACGGGGGAGTCCTCCTGCTGGGATTAATATTTTTTTGGAGGTGTAATCCTAATTTTAAGAAAAATGTACGCCTTTTATCTAAGAAACAAAGCTGGCTAAAAGCTATTTATAACAAAGATTCGTTGAGTCCGAAATCGGAATTTTATTTAATCGAACAGGCGTTAAATGAGTCGGGAGTGATTCGCCCTCCTTCCGAGTCTTTGAAAAATTGGATCGAGAGGTTAAAAAAAGAAAAACCGGAGTTATATTGTCTCGAAGAGTTAGCATTGTTGATTGAGATTCATTATTGCGATCGCTTCGATCCAAAAGGAATTCAAGACGCACAAAAAGCGGAATTTAAATTGGCAATTCAATCCTGGATCGAGCAATATCGCAGGCAGGCGATCGCCTTAAACTCTCAGGTTAATAAAAGCGGTAAGTCTACTATAGCTTTTCTCAGGTAGATCATGTACAGATTTAGATTTTAAAGTGGGGGATTGAGGATTTTTTAATTGATTCGTAAATGACCAACTTATTCAATCTCAAATTGAACCTCACTTAATTGATAACCGCTATATATACCTTTTCTAAATCACTTGTACAAGACCGTCGGTTATTAGACAAGTCACAATTGCTTTATGCCTACTTAAGAGAAGAGCCTTATCAGGGTACTTATACAATTAATTTACCCTCCGATTAAGACATTGGTCGAACAGCAACAGTGGAAACTAGCTCATAACTCAGATGTTGCAGCATTGTCAAGAACGGGCAAGATGCCCGTTCCACAAAGAGTGAGTTTTCTTGTGGAACAGGCATCTTGCCTGTTCCTAAACAAGTAATTGAGAATGGTACAAGATGTGAGTCATAATCCACTTGTGTGTACGCGGTAGCCTTAAAAAGGGGGACGAAAGAGAAGATTCTTGTCCCCCCGCAACGATTCGGGGAGCGCCGGGGGATCGGGTCTTAATTGCTACACAGAAGACTCGCACTAAATTTGAGGTTAAGTTGACACCAATGGGCATTGTCATGTCCCTACCTGCCGCCTCGTCGAAAAAAAATTTTAAATCCTTTGAACCTTTTTTGCGATCGCCCTGTCTAAACACTTCAGATAACGAACTGGTGGGGGAGACTTCACAGGTGTTAGCTGTGTCAGCCAATGTTTTAATCGATGACTGTTCCGACTCGGACTTAGTTGCTCAATGTTTAAAGGGCGATCGCACTTGCTTTCGCTACCTTTACCAACGCTACCAACACAAAGTCAGGTCAACCCTTTACCAACTCTGCGGCCCGTCGCTTCTTGACGATTTAGCACAAGAAGTATTCCTGCGAGTCTGGAAAGGATTGCCCAAACTCAAGCACCAGGAAAACTTTTCTACTTGGCTTTATCGAATCACTTGGAATGTGGCTTCCGACCAAAGACAAGCATTTGCTAAACAGCATTCTTTTGACTCCAAACTCAAAAATCAAGAAACAATGGATCGGGTTATTCTCAAAGATAACACATCGGACTTGATGCAGTTGCACTATCAAGATTTAGTGCAGCGGGGACTGGAGCAATTGAGCTTTGAACACCGCAGCGTTTTGGTGCTGCACGACTTAGAAGACATCCCGCAAAAAGAAGTAGCCCAAATTTTGGGACTGCCGGCGGGGACTGTCAAATCTCGCGTGTTTTATGCCCGAAATTCTCTGCGGCAATTTTTGCAAAAAGAAGGTGTCAGCGAGCTATGAATAACCCAAGCAGCGACCAAGAGTTAGTAAATTTCTTGAAGCAACATCGCCCAAATATTCCTGAAGCTGCACCAGATTTAGAGCTAAAAATTTTAGCAGCAATAGAAAGTAATCAGGCGAGCATTGTTAATGAAATCCACCGGGAAAAAACGCGAGTAACTACGTCACCTAAGTCTAATGACAGGTTAAAAGTATCATCTGTTTCTAAGTGGGCTGTGTCGTCTGCGATTGCTGCTGGTCTGCTATTTTTTGGGTCTGGCTACCGTCCGTTTCAGACAGCACAATTGCCAGATGAGGAAACAGCTAAGTTAGAAGCATTTTTAGTTACTAACTGGGAGGGTGTCCTCCATGATTCTCCCCAAGAAAATATGACCGATCGCTCGCAAACAGGCTGGTTGACTTTCAGCCCTGATGCTGACAGCGAACCGCCAACAAATAAGTAATATCAAAGAGGCAATTTTCATGTCAATTCGTCGTATTTCTGCCCTAGCCGTTTTAATGCTGACTCTCGGCAGCACAGCCGCAGCAATAGCAGTTCCTAATCCCCTTGAACCGGAAACAATTGCCCAAAACCAGCGTCCCAATCGACCAGGTGGCCGGGAAGGTGGGATGTTCGAGAAACTTAATTTAAGCGCAGACCAAAAGCAGCAAATGCAGGCAGTGCGCGATCGCTACAAAGACCAAGTTTCCCAGCGGATGCAAGCAGTCCGCCAAGCCAGACAAGAATTGGAAACGATGATGTCCGGCACGGAAAATGCCAGCCAAATACGCGACAAACACCGTCAAATAATCGGATTGAGGCAGCAGTTGGAAGAGGTGCAATTTGAAATTACACTCGCAATGCGAGAAGTGCTCACGGCGGAACAGCGCAGCCAATTAGCTCAACTGATGCAGCAGCGCCGACAAACTGTTAAAAACCGGATGCAAAACGGTCAAAAACCGCAGTAATTGACGATTAGTGTAGAGTGAATCGCAGGGTGCTTACGCACTCTGCGATTCATTGTAAGCAGGTAGAAATCAATAAATACAGGCATCGATAAACGCTGCTTTTCTGTAATCTACGCGATGGCTTTCTATCTTCGGATAATTCGTCTAAAAAGTAAGGGATTTCAAGTCTATGCGCTGGATTTCTCTCTTGGGATAATCAGTAAATATGTTCATCTACTTAGGGTCTTATTTTTTTATTTAATAACTCATTTTAAGTTAAAATAATTAGTTGAGAAGTCTCATAAAAATTTCTGGATGAATCTACAGAACGATTGGAGTTACATTTATTTACACGGATTTGCTTCAAGTCCCGATTCCCTTAAGGCAAAATATTTCCTAGATCGCTTTTCTTCCCTAGGAATTGACCTAAAAACTCCCGATCTCAATCAAAACGATTTTTCGGGGCTCACTCTCACCCGCCAGTTGCAGCAAATAGAAACAGAATTTCTGCAAACCCAATCCTCCCAATCGGCAGAAAAGGTAAAAGAATTAGGCGGAGTTACAATAATAGGGTCTAGTTTTGGGGGGCTAACAGCGGCTTGGTTGGCCCAGCGGCAATTGTCCGTCAAACAAATAGTTTTGTTAGCACCGGCTTTTGACTTTATCTCCCACTGGCTGCCGCTGTTGGGACAGCAACAGTTAGAAAAGTGGCAGTCTGAGAAATATTTGCCCGTTTACCACTACGGCGAACAAGGTTATCTGCCGCTGAATTATCAGTTTGTGGCAGATATGGCTCAATACCCTGAACAAAAATTAATTCGGTCAGTCCCTACGTTAATTCTTCACGGCAAGCATGATACAATAATACCGATTCAAGCTAGCAGAGATTTTGCCGCTAACCGTCCCTGGGTGCAATTAATCGAATTAGAAGACGATCATTCTTTGGGAAATGTCCTAGCGGAAATGTGGGAAGCGATTCAAAAGTTTTGCCAATTCAAAAATTAAAATTTGACCAACTTGCAAGTCTTAACACTCAAATGACTGAACAAGATCGATCGACTCGCACCTTAGCCGTTGACATTGGCGGAAGCGGCATCAAAGTTATGGTTTTGGACAATGAAGGCGAGCCCCAAACGGAACGCAGCCGTTTAGAAACGCCTCAACCACCGAAACCGGAACCCGTACTAGAGGCGATCGCCTCTTTAGCCAGTGGACAAGGGGAATTTGACCGAGTATCCGTCGGTTTTCCCGGTGTCGTGCGTCTAGGCGTTATCAAAACCGCAGTGAATTTAGATCCGTCTTGGATAGATTTTGACCTAGAAACTACCCTCAAAGATCGCTTGGGAAAACCTGTGCGAGTGGCTAACGATGCCGATATTCAAGGATTGGGAGCAATTGCGGGGACGGGGGTAGAATTAGTAATTACCCTTGGTACCGGTTTCGGTTCTGCCTTATTTGTCGATGGTATCTTGGTGCCAAATCTAGAATTAGGACATCACCCGTTTCGCAAAGGGGAAACTTACGAACAGCAATTAGGGCGATCGACATTAGATACAGTGGGTTCCAAAAGATGGAATCGCCGTCTGGAAAAAGCGCTCACCTATCTGCAAAATCTCTTTAACTGCGATCGCATTTACATCGGCGGCGGCAATACTAAAAAGATTGCTTTTGAGTTACCGCCACAGGTTAAAATAGTACCAAATGTTAGCGGTTTATTGGGCGGGATTGCTTTGTGGCGCGATTGAATAAACTTGGTGGCAAAAATGCCCATCAATATCAAAGAAACCGGATTTTTTGGTTGGATTAAAGGCAATAATCCACTCTTTCAGTTAAAAACCCGGTTTCTGAATCCACGTCCGTTGATTTGGTTTTTGGCTTGTGCCACCACCGTTTAAACAATTATTCGCCCATCGGATCGCGGTAGCGTTTGGGTTCATCCTTGCGAAACAGATTCGCCAAACCGAGGATGCCCAACAAACCCAAAGCACCCCAATGATTGTTGTCTTCTTTGCTTTCTTGAAGGGGAGTTGTGTCTAGAACAACTCCATTAGACTCAGTATTGTTCTGGGTAGACTCGGTATTGTTCTGTGCAGGAGCTGAGTTAGTTTGAGCTGAGGCAGGCATAGCTGAAGGGAGAACAGCCAAACTCAAAGCTATGAGGGTAGCGGCGGCATTTTTAGATATATCGGAAGGCTTGACTTTCATACTTGGTTTCCACAGATTAGCAGTTACTTTCTAAGAATAATCAATTTGCTGCAGCCGACGCATCAATCGATCGACAGAAACTAAATCTCCCTCTCCTCTTGCTTTCGAGATAGAACAAGCTCTATGCTAAGTTCAGATGCTTCTAAGCAAATTATCTAAAATAAAAAGTCGTAAATTATACCATGCTTCCCTTTATCCGAAAAGATTTAGCCGAACTTACCGCATACACTCCCCATCCGGGCGGCACATCAGGAGAACCAGCGCACTCGGAAAGTGCGATCGATCGCCTCGATACCAATGAATGCCCCTACGAGTTGCCAGAAGAATTTAAAAAAAAGCTAGCTTGGACTTACCAGCAGTTAATTGAGACAAATCGTTATCCCGACGGAGGCCACGCCGCCCTCAAAGAGGCGATCGCCCAATACGTCAATGAATCAATCACAATCCCCGCCCTTAACAAGGGGGGGCTAGGGGCAGAATCTATTCCTGTCCCCCCCCTTAACAAGGGGGGGCTAGGGGGGGTTACACTGCCAAAAACCGCCATTACAGCCGACAATATTTCTGTGGGCAACGGTTCCGACGAACTAATTCGATCCATCTTAATAGCTACTTGTTTAGGCGGTAGCGGCTCTATTTTAGTTGCGAATCCCACCTTTTCGATGTATGGAATAATCGCCCAAACCCTCGGCATTCCCGTTGTGAGTGTTCAGCGGAAAGAGGAAAATTTTGAAATCGATATCGAGGCTGCTAAAAGGGATCTCGCCCAAAATCAAAATCCCCCCGTGCGCGCCGTCTTTGTCGTTCATCCCAATTCCCCCACCGCCAATGCTTTGACAATCGATGAAATAGAATGGTTGTCAACTTTACCCGAAGAGATATTAGTAGTAATTGACGAAGCTTATTTTGAATTTAGCCAAAATACTTTAGCAGACCAATTGCACCATCACCCGAATTGGATAATTTTGCGGACATTTTCCAAAGCCTTTCGACTAGCATCAATGAGAGTCGGATATGCGATCGCCCATCCCGAACTCACAGCCACCTTAGAAAAAATCCGTCTCCCCTACAACCTTCCCAGTTTCTCGCAAACAGCAGCCGAGTTTGCCCTAGCGCAGCGGCAGTTATTGCTAGCAACCATTCCCGAAACTCTATCAGAAAGAGCCAAATTAATTGCAGCGCTAACTCAGCATCAAAAATTGCAAGTTTGGCCGAGTGCGGCTAACTTCGTTTACCTGCGGTTGAAAGCCGGTGAGGGCGAATCTGCCGAACAGGGACACCAACAAATCATGCAGCAGCTAAAAGAGGGAGGTACTTTAATTAGGCATACTGGAGGAGGTTTGCGAATTACGGTGGGTAGCCCGGAGGAAAATCAGCGAACAGTCGATCGAATTGGAGAAATTTTTGACAACTCATAATATTCGGTATCTAGTTTCTGCTTAACACAAAAATAACTTTGGAGAAGATATATATGCTTCAAGGAAAGGTTTTACGGGTTGCTCGTCCAACGGATTGCCTGGATCGAGTTGTTCATTTCTACACAGAGGGTTTAGGGCTGCAAATCCTCGATAGTTTTGAAAACCATGAAGGTTTTGACGGAGTAATGGTTGGGATGCCAGGAGAAAGCCACCACTTTGAATTCATCCATCAACGGGGACATATTGTAGGTGGCGCTCCAACTCAAGACAATCTTATCGTCTTTTATCTTCCTAACCAACAAGAATGGCAGCAGGTTGTTGAGCGAATGAAAGCAATGGGATTTGAGCCAGTAAACTCCTACAATCCCTACTGGGACAAAGATGGAGTGACCTTTGAAGACCCAGATGGCTATCGAGTCGTTTTGCAGAATGCCGAGTGGATCTTGTAGCAGCGCGATCGCAGCATAAGGTATCTACACCAATTTATAACTGATCATTTCCTTGCCGCGCCGCCCGAATGGTTTGGGGAAATACGCCTACTAAAAGTGCCAAAGCTTCATCGGGAATTTGTGCCACCGTTTCCGAATCCAAATATTGTTCAAACTGAGTTAAAACCATTTGTGCGCGTTCCAAAGCTGCCGGCTTTGCCGTTAACTGTTCCATTAACCGCACCCACTGCCGCCGAATTCCCAAAGCTTTCTGTATTTCTTCGGGAGAGTGAGGGCAAACCAAACAAAAATCGCCCACGGGAATCGCCTGCTGAGAATCAACATCAAAAGCGCCCCCAACGGCAGCCCCAGGCCCGGCAAACTCCGCGTGGAAACGTTTAATCAAAATTAGGCCGTTCCGGCGACGGCTATCTACCATCAACAGCTTGCCGCTGTTGATTTCTGCGAGAATGTCAGAGGAGTGGGGGTGTTCTGTCAAATCTGTGCCAAGGTTTCGATTTCGCAAGTCCGGGTCAGCAGAAAGGCCGAGGCGGACAATATAATTAGAGGTAAGATTAGAGCTGGTTGAAGTATCAATTTTTTTCTCCTCCCGCTGCCGATCGAGATTATTCATTTAAAGTTATAAATTAATACTGTCACAAGGTGGTAGTTTGAGCGCGATCGAATATCAAATGCAGGTAGAACAAGCAGTAGACACCCTGAAAGCGGATCTCCCGACGCTTTTTGAGAAAGACATCTCCTACGACATCTACACAAAAGATGTTTATTTTCAAGACCCTGTTAACAAATTTAAAGGAAAAATCAACTATCGCATTATCTTTTGGACTCTGCGATTTCACGGGCAGCTATTCTTTAACGAGATTTACTTCGACCTGCACGACGTAGGTCAGACAGCCCCTGATACTATTGTGGCAAATTGGACTGTTCGCGGGACACTGCGGGTTCCTTGGAAAGCTCGGATTTTTTTTAACGGCTACTCTACTTATCAACTGGATAAAGACGGTTTAATTTACGAACATATCGACACTTGGGACAGAGAGCCCGGAGAGATTTTAAAGCAGTTTTTCCGCAAGGGAGAGGAGGCGACCCAAGTATAAGCCAAAAAGGTCGATCGCGCCTCGCCATCAGGGCCGACAACCGAATTAACTTATAATGGCTAAAATAATCATCATCCCTCCGATTCATTTTCTGCTATTTGTAAATTGCTAAAATGATTGTCGCCTCTGATTCATTTTCTGCTATTTGCACTCCTGAAAAACATCATGGCTGATATTGTCCAGACTGCCACCAATGCCGGCTCTTTCAAAACCCTCGTGACTGTTATTGAAGCGGCTGGTTTGTTAGATTTATTGCAAAGTCCGGGCCCCTACACCGTCTTAGCACCAACTGATGAGGCATTTGCCAAAATTCCTACGAACACTATTACCTCTTGGCTGGAAGACATACCCAAGCTCAAGAAAATTCTGACCTATCACGTTCTGTTTGGCGAGGTACTAACTGAGAATTTGCTTGAGTTAAGTTCTGCTGAAACAGTGGAAGGTTCTGTGGTAGGAATTGATACTTCTGACGGCATTAAAGTGAATGAGGCTAAAGTTATCACTTCAGATATTCTTGCCGACAATGGCGTCATTCATATCATTGATGCGGTGCTAATACCAGCATTGGTTGCAGCATAATCAAACTTGCGGCATCTCTAAATTTAGTAGGGTGCTTATGGGCGCACATTACATTTTAAACTAGAGAACTTACGCAAGTGTCACAATTAGTAAGGTGCGTCAGGGCCCAAACCCTCGATCGTGCGTCCATAACTCGGTCTGACGCACCCTACAAGTCTATTGGCTCGTGACACTTGCGTAATTGCTGAACTAATTATCCGAACCTAAAATCAATCCCGATCGCGCCGGCAGCATCAATTCTAAAAGGCGAGTTTCCCCGTCACCTTTCCAAACAAACTCGCCTTTACCGAACAGCAATTTCTCGTGAGGAGATTTCAAATTAGCTGCCTCAAAGCTAATCTTAGCTTCTTCGGTCGCGACATTGACAGCCACAACTATTTCCTCATCCCCCAAAATTCGGGCAAAAACGTAAACCGTTCCTTCAGCAAACAGAATTTGGTACGAACCAGTGCGGAGGGCAGCGTATTTGTGCCGCAAAGCTATCAACTGCTTGTGATAATCTAAAACATCAAGTTCCCAGTGAGCTTCTAAGGGAAAACCGCGGCGGGAATCGGGGTCTAGAGCACCGGGTAAACCAACTTCATCGCCGTAGTAAATGCTGGGAGCTCCCGGAAAAGTTAACAGCAGCAAAGTAGCGAGTTCGACGCTAGCTTTATCGCCCCCAGCAATTGACAGCAACCTAGCTGTATCGTGACTGGCCAACAAATTAAGTTGAGTTAGCTGTATCGGCCACGGGTAGAGTTCCAAAACGTGCTGAATTTTGTCGCCGTACTCTTTAGCAAACAGCGGCGGATAGGGATGGTAAGAACGGCCTTCAATTTGTGCTAAATCTACTCTGTCACCCGCTGCAAAAGCAATAGTTGGGGCAGCAAAAAGATAATTCATCACGCCGTCAAATTGACTGCCATCGAGCCATTCTCTCGCATCTTCCCAAACTTCGCCGACAATGTAAGCTTCGGGATTAATTGCTTTAACTCGTTCTCGAAATTCCTGCCAAAATCCCGGGGTTTTAATTTCAAAAGGAACGTCCAGCCGCCAGCCATCGATGCCGAATTTAATCCAATATTCGGCGATTTCCATGATATATTCTCGCACTTCTGGATTATCGTGATTGAATTCAGGAAGTGCTCGATTCCCATCCCAACCGGCATAGTTAGCAGGAAAATTGCCGTCGTAGGCAGATAGCGGCCAGCCTTCAATTTTAAACCAATCCACCCAAGGAGAATGGGGGCCGTTTTCGAGGATGTCGTGAAAGAAGAAAAAGCCGCGGCTAGCGTGGTTGAATACGCCGTCTAGGACAATTTTGATGTTGCGATCGTGAGCGGCGTCTAGAAGCTCTTTAAAAGCCGGATTGCCACCCAACATCGGATCGACTTGATAGTAGTCGTGGGTGTGGTAGCGGTGATTGCAGGCCGACTGAAATATGGGGGTGAAATAAATTGCGTTAATGCCTAAGTCTTGCAAGTAGTCTAGCTGTTCCATTACCCCCCACAAGTCGCCGCCTTTGTAGCCTTGCAGGGTGGGGATTGCGTGCCATTCTTCCCACATGAAGTTTTGCAGCAGGCGTTTGCGAGGCTGTTTGCTTTTGGCGAAGCGATCGGGGAATATTTGGTAGAATACCGCGTGTTTAACCCAGTCCGGCGTTTGAATTTGCATACACTTTTTCTAGCTTTTAGGGGTTAGGCTACAGTAGCAGATGTTTGTTGCGGATCTAGCTTTTGGTAGAGAATAGACATTTGATCCCATTTTGTCGATCGACAAATTGTAAAAAATTACACAAATTTGCAGTCAATCTAAGATTGAAAACTGACTCTACCTAGAAATTTATCGTCCCGACGGGCGGTGCTTCCTGAGTCCTGTGGAGTCGCACAAACTCTGATAACAGGAACGCCAGCAAAAAAAACCGGCTCAAATTCAAGCAGAACCCGATCGCACTTTGATCCCATACAGAGAGTCAGCGGGCGTGGCGGTGCGCTCGACCTGCCTTGAAAAACACCAACAGCGCCATGAGCCTCGATCGAGAAATGGTGAAAACGGGGGATTTACCCAAAAAACTTGTTATTAACAGCCCAAACCCCGAACCTTATTCTTTCCTTAAACTGCCTTTATTTATTGAAGGGTATTTTAACTCACAACTCAAAACTTTTTTAAATATCCATTATGGATTGATGGGTATTTTAACTCACAACTCAAAACTCCTAACTCCAGTCCCGCACACACTCCAACTCTCATAAACCGGGTTTTTTAACTCTTATTGAGGGTTTGAAGAAGTATTTGGATTAAACAACCCGGTTTGTGGGTAAGCGACTCAACTCATAACTCAAAACTCAAAACTTCCTTGCTCCCCCCCCTTGTCAAGAAGCCCTCACCATCCGACACTGTACTTGGAGAGTTAATCGACCCTAGGGAGAAAGTTCCTTGAAAAAAGTTTTAGCCATCATCCTCGGTGGCGGTGTAGGCACCCGCCTTTACCCCCTAACCAAATTGCGAGCCAAACCCGCAGTTCCCCTCGCAGGCAAATATCGCCTCATCGATATTCCTCTCAGCAACTGCATCAACTCGGAAATAGTCAAAATCTACGTCCTCACCCAATTCAACTCGGCCTCCCTCAACCGTCACATCGCTCGCACCTACCAGTTTTCCGGCTTCACCGAGGGATTTGCCGAGGTGCTCGCCGCCCAGCAAACTCAGGAAAACCCCAACTGGTTTCAAGGGACAGCCGACGCAGTTCGCCAATATCTCTGGCTGCTAGAAGAGTGGGACGTTGACGAATACTTAATTCTTTCGGGCGATCACCTCTACCGCATGGACTACCAGAAGTTTGTGCAGAGACACCGCGAAACCAATGCCGATATCACCCTCTCAGTTTTGCCTATGGACGAGAAGCGGGCGTCGGATTTTGGTTTGATGAAAATAGACGACAACGGCCGCATTGTTTCTTTCAGCGAAAAGCCAAAAGGCGATGCCCTCAAACAAATGCAGGTCGATACTACTAAACTGGGACTGACAGCGCAGCAGGCTCAGGAAAGTCCTTACATTGCTTCGATGGGGATTTACGTCTTCAAAAAAGAAGTTCTGATTAAACTCCTGAAGGAATCTCCCAACCAAACTGATTTTGGTAAAGAGATTATTCCGAATAATGCAAAAGACCACAACGTTCAAGCTTATTTGTTTGACGATTACTGGGAAGATATCGGAACCATTGAGGCTTTTTACGATGCTAACTTGGCTCTGACAAAACAGCCTCAGCCGCCTTTCAGTTTCTACGATGAAAATGCGCCGATTTATACTCGCCCGCGTTTCTTGCCGCCGACTAAGCTTTTAGATACTCACGTAACTGAATCGATTATTGCTGAAGGCTGCATTCTCAAACAGTGCCGGATCGACCATTCTGTGTTGGGAGTTCGATCGCGCATTGAAGCTGGATGTACGATTCAAGACACCCTGGTAATGGGTGCTGACTTCTACGAACCCGACGCCGAACGGCATTCGAGTTTGGACAGCGGCGGCGTCGCCCTCGGTATCGGTGCAGATACTACAATTCGCCGCGCGATTGTGGATAAAAATGCCCGCATCGGCCGCAATGTTCAAATAATTAATAAAGACCGAGTGGAAGAAGCCAACCGCGAAAACCAAGGTTTTTACATCCGCAGCGGCATTATCGTAGTTCTGAAAAATGCCACGATTCCTGATGGAACTATCATTTAGTTATTAGTCATTAGTCATTAGTCGTCAGTCATTAGTTTTTTAAGTTAAAATCTGTTACCTGCTTTTCAAGTGACTGATGATAAATAATGAAATTAGTGACAGATCACCAATGACCGATGACTGATGACTGATGACAAAATTCATTCTTTTTTTTGGTTGATTATTAATTCCCACCGCTGATGCGAGGTTGTCGAAATACTTGGCTTTATTCCAAGGCTCGCGCATTATGAATAAGCGACAGTCTCTGTTACTGTCTGCCGCGATACAGATATGTCCGCTCGCCTGCGTCTGGCGAATAGCTTTTGATTCTTGTATTTGCGCTGGTAGCACGACTGACAAATACGCTGCCCGTTTCTGAGTACCACAGCACTCTCGGAACTATCTTTCCAATCGTCGCAGCAGCCGCAAGGCCAACTTAGCAAATAATTCATAATGTTCGCACCCTCGTAGCGTTAAAAGCTTATCGCTCTACTATCCTATCTTAATGTTTTATAAAAGTGTGTGATGTAGCTAACAGACAGGGGAGAAATTATGTTATATTAGTTTGATTAAAATCTATTCAGAGGTTGTAAAAATAAAATTTTATAGCACTGGTCTGGGGAGAATAAAAAATATCGAGAAATTTTGTGGAATAACGGCGCAATTTAGAGTATTATATAGTCACAATTCAGAAACCCGATTTGGCAGAACTTGCTGATGAAAACCTGCTAAGATTTGGATTGGGTGATAAAGCTCATATCGAGAAGTTCGTAGGCGTAAGCCGGGGCGTAGCCATCGCACCGCGACCCGGAAAAAAAGAGCAAAAAAGATCGATCGTCCGCGCAAGTCAACCCTCCTGGGCTCGCGCCCGCCACAGCAGCAGCTTTCCCCCCCTCACCTCAATCGGGCTGCCGCCTCCCGAAAGCCCTAAGCCTCATAACTCCCCAAAAGTTTTCGCCGCAGGAGTTTCACCGTCTCAAAGCTCACAGCTATAGCAACGGCCTATAGGGTAAGGACGTTCCTTAATTGAGGAAAGCATTGTTTTTGCTGTCGAATGCCAAAATCATTTCTACAGCCGACTGCTCCGGCTCCCTTGTGCACGAGAGAGCCGAATGCTATAAAATCTTAAACAGCAGCAGAGTGCGGAAATTGCGATCGAACGCCCAGCAACAACCGAACTCGATCGAGTCCAAACCTTTGATAACCTATAATTTGAATGAGATGCCGCAGGCACTTTGGCTCCAGGCATTATACTAATGCGCCATCCTGCCGCTAATTTGGGATTTATTCTTTCTAACAACTAACAACTAACAAATAACAACTAATAAAGAGGGGATTGCTTAATGGCTGCAACAGATTTTAAAGACTATTACGCTATTTTGGGACTCAACAAAACTGCCACTTCTGACGAAATTAAAAAAACTTTCCGCAAACTAGCCCGCAAATATCACCCGGACATGAACCCCGGCAACAAAGAAGCCGAAGCTCGTTTTAAAGAAGTAAACGAAGCTTACGAAGTGCTCTCCGACCCTGAAAAACGCAAAAAATACGACCAATACGGTCAATACTGGAAGCAAGCTGCCACAACTCCAAGCGGATGGCCGGGCGGAGGCAGTACGAATGTAGACTTTGGCGGGGTTGACTTCAGCGAGTACGGCAGTTTTGACGAATTTATCAATGCCTTGCTAGGTCGCGCAGGTAGTAGTCCGGGTAGTGCCCGCAACGCCAAGTGGAATTACAGCAACTACCGCAACACCAGCGGCGGGCCCACCGGGTTTGGCGGATTTGAAGATTTCGCGGGGTACGAAAACCGCAGCGCAGGAAGCTCTCTCGACACCGAGGTCGCCATTTCCCTGACTCTGGGGGAAGCATTTCGGGGCACTTCCAAGCGAGTGGCCACGGGGGAAGTTTCGATTCCAGCAGGAGTGAAAACCGGCAGTAAAATTCGGATAAAAGGCAAAGGTCAAGTTGACCCCTACACGAAGCAACAGGGAGATTTGTACCTAAAATTAGAAGTGTTGCCTCACGCTTTCTTCCAGTTTGAGGGAGAGAATTTGGTCTGCGAAGTCCCGATAACTCCAGACGAAGCGGTGTTGGGAGCTTCAATTGAAGTGCCGGCGCCAGAAGGTACGATCACTGTGAAATTTCCCGCCGGGATTCGTTCGGGTCAGTCTTTGCGGTTGCGCGGCAAAGGATGGCCGAAACCCAAGAAAGACGAGCGGACTGATTTGTTGGTAAAAATTGCGATCGTGCCGCCGAAAGAAATTAGCAGTGTAGAACGCGAATGCTATGAAAAAATCAAAGCAAATCGCACTTTTAATCCTCGCAGTAATCTCAATCAGATGGTGCTTTGAAAAAACGTGCATTTATCGGGGGCAAATAATACCATTTCTTCAATATTCGCCAGGGACACAGCATTGTTGTGTCCCTACAGTATGCAAGCGCGATGTCATTTTAAAAAAAACCCTGTTAACAACTCAAATTTTATTCGCCCGTAATTTGCACTTTCCCACCTTCTCAAGACTCTTCACTAGCTCTTAGCTGAGTAGGTTGACTACCTTGTTTGATGTTGATGCTAATTTTTTTAGATCCTTTGTTCTCCAAGTCTCGGATGTAGTTGTTCGAGTTGTCCGAAGCTTCCTGTCTGCTGTCATAGGGCCCAAAGTAATAAGTACCCTTTGGCGAATCTGTATCCACTTCTACCCACCATCCGTCGCGTCGAGTGCTGCTAGCAGGTTGAGCTAGCACCCAAAAAGCCGTGAAAAACATACCCAACATAGAGATTTCAAACATATTTACCTCGGAGAACACTTAAGTAGTTTTTACTGTTCTCAATTTATCAACGCAACGAGAGCGATCGGCTCATCCTCAGTGCTGATTTGATCCCGATAAATTTTGGCAGTTAATGGTGGATCAAATCTGCATTTTGGTGGAGAAGAAGCCGACTTTTAAGCCACCCCTACAAATACAAAGTCCGCACGGTAAGGACTAGGACAAGATGATGCTTAATATTATTGTTGAGGCTTCAGTTAATGAAAAACGAACACAAAACTTAGGCAATCTTGACGCTCAGAAACCGGGTTATTTAACAGATACCCCTCGCGATAGATGGAGTATTTTAGTCAAAAAACCCGGTTTCTGGAGTCTGGACTATCAAAATTCTTAAGCCGCGATACTCTCGGAGAATTCACTGTCGCAAATCGTGAGTTCCGAAGGCTGACACCGTTTGATGCGGATGCTAACTCTTTTCGCTTTCTCGCTTTCCAGGTCTTCGATGTAGCCCGGAATATTGCTGGAGGCTTCTTTGTCGGTGTCGAAGGGGCCAAAATAGTAGGTACAGCGGGGCAAATCTGTGACGATTTCTACCCACCATTTCTCAGGGCTGCGGGGGCTGGAGCCAGCAAACACGGACAATACTGCGACGTAGATACAAAATAAATAAATTCCGAGCATTTTTCCTCTTTTGGGGTTATTTATTTTCTCACAGGACTTACGCCCTCGCGACTCTCATCAACCGGGTTGTTCAACTCCTGGCGATCGCCCTTTAGCAGAGACTTTCGTCCCTCAAACCCGGTTTCTGCGTTTAGGAATGTCTAAGTTTATCAAAGTAATTTGTGCGATCGCATCAACCTGAGTGCTGATTTTGAGGCGAGAATAGAATCCCAGTGAATCAACTATTTTGCCTTTAAATTTAAGCTTGATGGTGGGCTAGGAGTGGCTACCCCACAAGAGTTTAAGTACGCAGTAGTCGATCGATTAAATGGGCGACACCTTACTTCGGGAAATACGCCGGAATATATAGAATTTCTTGGGCAGATGAGGTATGAAATCAAACTTAATAACCTTGGCAACACAGGTTTGGGTGTATCCAATTTTTGTGAGAAAGGCTATATAGTCTTGGCGACTGCTTCGCGTATAGCTGACAGTGACATATAGCTTGGCCACACAGGTTTGGGTGTACCCAATTTTTGCGATCGAGACTATAGCGCGACCTTACGCTAGCAGGGCCACAGCTTAAAAACTGTCGCTAAAATAGCAAAACCCGCCTACGCGGGTTTTGCTGTTAAGCTATAAAATTTCTCAAACAAATCGGATTTGGCCAGCTCAGCAGGCTGAGGTTTACCGCTTACCTTTGGGGAACTGTTCGATACCCGCCCAACCGTAGAAAACCAGCTCGTCGTTCTGAACTCGGCAGCGGTCTACTCGCAGTTGAGTGCCTTCTAAGGCAAATTTGTCTAAGTCTAGCAAGTTATTTACGTGGGCAATTATAGCTTGACCCAAGTCTACTGCTTGCTCGTCACCGCCGTAAGTAACGCTGACAAATTGGATTTTCCGTCTGTCTTCTACTTGCAATTGAGCAGTAATATCTATTTTGACCGGTTCGCTGGCATCGCCTACGGTAATTTCGGACTGAAGCCGAATTGATTTGTCGGTTCCGAAGCTGACTTCAGTGTTTTGAAAGTGCAGAGATTGCTCTTGGTACTTCAGCTTCTGGAGTTTTTCAACTACAAAAGGTGTATTGAATGAGGTGGTTAAATCCGATCGACTTAAGACTACTCGCATATTTGCCTGGGTAGGCTGCCGTAATTTCACTTGACCTGCAAAAATCGCTCCAAAATCAATGGAGAGTGCTTGCAGGTAGAGTTCCATCACTTCTATGCGAAGGCCGTTGTACATCAACATACCTTTGCCAACGAAGTCGAAACCGTCGATGCTTCCCTGCAAGAGTTTGGCTACTGGTTCGACTCGGATGTTGGCCTCGGCCTTTTCTGAACGCTTGAATAAGGCTGCGATCGCAGCTCCTGCTACTTTACTAACAAGGCGATCGCCACTTTGACCTTGAAAGGATGTACCGCTAAACAAAGCTGCTACCATTTATTCGTTTGCTCATCTACAGTCGCCATTATAACCCTATATTAAGAAATGTAAAAATTGCTTGTGCTTATTCACCTCATAAGCAGATCTTGTTTTTTGTCTGTCTTCAAAACAACATTCTTGAAATTTAAGGGCTCAGGGGGGTGCCTTGGAGACAGGCGCGATCGAGCAAAGCTCCATCCCAAAGGGTTTTTTCCATCATGGCGCAAAGCAAATTAGCCCCCGTCAGGTTAGCGCCCCGCAGTACGGCTCCATTCAGGATCGCTTCTTCCAAGTCCGCTCCCGACAAATCAGCGCCGGACAAATTAGCATGGCTCAAATCGGCACCAAGCAAAATTGCCCTAGCCAAAGCAGCGCCCCGCAAATCGGCACCGCGCAAATCGACACCGCTCAAATCCAAATTGCCGATGGATGCCGCCGTCAAAAAAGCACCCCCAAAACTTGCGTCGCGGACTAAAGCGTTAGCGAAGGAAGCGCCCCGCAAATCGGCATTGCGAAAATCTGCGCCTCGCAAGTTGGCGCCGCTCAAGTCAGCGCCGCGGAGGTTGGCTCGCAATACGGCTCGCTGCAAGTTAGCGCCGGCGAGATTAGCTCCACTCAAGTTGGCTTGAGACAAGTTAGCACCCGCGAGATCCGCTCCCGCTAAGTCTTTGCCGGCTAAATCAGTGCCGACCAACATCAAAATTTTGCCTTTGCGTATGGCTTCGAGGTCATTAGTCATTAGTTTTTAGTCATTAGTCATTAGTCATTAGTCATTGGTCATTAGTCATTAGCGCACAGACAGGCAGGGCCTACAAGTCCCAGTGGTAGGGTGCGCTTAGCAAGCACAGGCTGATTTTTTGTAGTGTTGGAAAAGATTTTGTGCTGAGTTTTAAATACCCAATAATTCGGCTAGGCACTTCGGCTGCGCTCAGCACAAGCTCTGTACAAGTTCCCAATTACCAATTACCGATCGCCCATTACCAATCCAGTTATTTTATAATGCCGGAGCGGCCGAGGTCGTTCGATCGCCCTCCTCCAACCACACGTTAGGCAGTTGGCTCGGGCGAGTTGGTAACTCCATCAAACCCATTTCTGTCAGTCTGACGACGTTGCTGAGAGTTTCCAGCAAAGCCGGATCGAAGCGAGTGCCCGACAGTTCGCGGCACTCTTCCAAAGCTTCGCTCAAACTCAAAGCCGGACGATCGCCACGCGGTTGAGTCAGTTCTTGAAAATAAGCGACCAACCCCAAAATCCGCGAAGCAATCGGTATCGCTTCGGCTCGCAAACCCTCTGGCCTGCCGCTGCCGTCCCAATATTCGAGTTTATGCTTGACAATTTCCGCTACGGGTGCTAGTTCCGGCATTGCTTGCAGCAGTTGGGAACCGATGAAACTGCGATCGCGCCAAAACGAGAAAGTTGCTGGGTCTAATTGATCGGGGGTGCGATCGAACACCTCATTCGGGGCCGAAACTAAGCCGACTCGAAATAGCAATCCAGCCAGCCGCAGCCTCCGCAACTGCAAAGCCGGCAAATCCAGCATTTGACCCAAAGTTTCCGACAAAGCCGCCACCTGCAAAGACGCTGTAGGATTTGAGGTATCGCGTTCGTCCACGCGCTGGGCCATCCGCAGAAAAGCTTGAAGTTTGTTAGCGTTCAAATTGCGGCTGAAGCGCAAAGCTTGACCTTCCAATTCCCACAACTCGCGGGTTTGGCGGTTAATTGCCACCATTTGCTGCTGAGAACTTTGCAGGTAAGTGACTATCCGCGATACCACGCCACTAATGTCTGCCAAGGGCGGGCCAATGGTAGCCAGGATTTCGTGGTGCATTTCCAGCAAACTGTCGGCCAGGGGAGAGTTGTAATGTCGTGTTTGTTCTATAAAAATTTCTGCAGCAGCCGACACCAAAGACTGGTCAAACGACCACAAACCGTAGAACTTTCGTTCTATATCTACTTCCGGCTTGCCATCGGGCAAATATTCCTGGTCTGAAAGTTCGCGGCAAAGCACCATTGCTTTGTATGTAGGGGCGAGGATGATTAAATTCCATTCTTGGATTATGGGGTCATTCTCATCGAGATTTATTAAAGATACATTTTCTAATTGACCGGTTTTGTGGCTAGCAAAACCGCTGTCGGCTACTGCACCGATGACAACGCGCCGAGAGGCATTAGCAATATCTAGGTAGCGATCGGCTTCCTGTAAATACCATTTTCCCTGCTGAAACATCACCAAAACTAGGGGTTGGAGTTCGATATTGTCCCCGCCACTGGTTTGCAAAATGTGGTCTTCTAGGGCGTGACACAGGGCTACGAGGGTGTTTTTGAAGTATACCCCGTAGCTAGAAGGCAGTTTTCCGTCGGGAAGTGTAGCTTGTAGTCTGGCGAGAGTTGATTCTGAATTCATCAGAAAAATGAGCCTGAAACCCCGTCCTTCTAGGACGGCTTTACATTGGATTGGGGTGGATGGGTATGGTTGCCCCTCCGTGGAGATGTGGTCTTCTCCAAAACTCCCTTACGGGTAAAGTTAGCACGCGCCTTTGTTTTGAGAGCTTGTTAAACTTGCAGCACTGTTGAGCGTGACCTTAAAACTGTTTAACTGCAAATGACAGAGCAGGGGACTAGCTTCGCATCAAGCGGGTGTCGTGACTCAAAAAACGTAGACCTCGAAAGTATACGGCCCGTCAGGACGGCTCGCAAGAATCTCTTACAAGCCTCATGCCGTCAGGGCTGAGGTTCCTGACTGCAAAAAGCGGTGCCTGCTCTTACTTATTGTAGCGGGCGATCGAACTTCTCGAAAAGACTTTTGGCAAAAATCCGAGTTTTTGATTTTTCACCGCTTCGCAACGGATTCAATCGATTTTAGATTTGAGATTTTAGATTAAAGATTAAAGAATTGAAGCATTGACTTGCGCGAGATAAATACGTTCGGCAAGTTTCATCGGATACAGGTTTTTTATTTCTGGACGGATGAATCACGTGGCGGGTATGCTGGATGCTTGATTGTCAATGTAGAGTGCGCCGAACAGTACCTGATTAATTTTAGCCCTTTTCGGGAAACCCTCTGTCTTTGGCTGAGTTTTTTGCAGACGAGAAACCAGCCGAGAGGAAGAGGGTAAATGACTTAGGTATTAACTACTATTTGGAAAACAATATTATTAGGAATTCTGAGCGTGCTTCAACAAAATAGAAGTTTAGGGGAACAGGCGATCGACAAAGTAGCCGAGATTGCTATTGCTAGCAAATTAGACGAATCCGAAACTTTGTCTGTCACAGTTAACACCGATCCGATCCAGCTAGCCCAGGGATCAGTAGAGGCCGTTGCGGTTGAGGGTACAGGGTTGGTAATGCAACAAGATTTGCGCGTGGAAGATTTGCAAATTCACATAAAGGATATTGCTGTCAATCCCCTGACCGCTATGTTTGGCAAAATTGAACTGAACGGGCCTGCCTTCGGTGCGGCACGCGCTGTTTTAACAGAAAGCGATATCAACCGCGCTTTTAATTCCGAATACATCAGCAGGAAACTGAAAAACTTAAAAGTTACTGTTGAGGGACAACAGCAGACAATAGACGTTAAAACTATTGAGTGCCAATTGCTAGCTGGAAAAATCACTTTAAATGCTGAGGTATTGGTGCAGGAAACTGCCTCTACTGAAAAAATTTATTTTACATCAAAACCTCAGATCGCAGGGGGCGGTTGGGCAATTTCTCTTCAGGATGTCGAGTATCCCGAAAACAAGGAATTTTCGCCTGAGTTAACAGCAGCTTTGGCGGACAAAGCTGGTGAGGTTTTAAACTTGCGAAATTTTGAAATTGAGGGAATGTCCCTGCGAATTCAGCAGCTAAATGTGGAAGCTGGTGTGCTGACTTTGCAAGCTGAAGCGAAAGTCGAAAAATTCCCAGAGTAGCAGTAGGGTTCAGAGGTGAGTAGCTGGTAGGGTGCGTGAGTGGATTGAAGATTTTAGATGTGAGGTTTACTCCACAGATGAATCTGGGAGGTTGAACAATAGTCTAAAATTTTTATAACTCCACGACAGGATTCGTTCGCAAGTATCCGTTTTTGGGCGCGGTCAAAAACAGCAAAGCTTTTGTCATCGAGCAATTATTGGAACGCACGCACCCGAAGACTGCGCTTTGAAACTACCTCCGCCCTTTTCTTCTCCGTCGGGTACGCGATTTTCTCAACCGAACTTTCTCTAGAAACCCAGCTTTTTTAGCGGGTTTCTAGATACTGGGCTGTTAGTCCTACCAAAAATAATCTCTCGAAGGCGATCGCACTTTTTAAATCCCTCTAAAGTTAGAAAAAAATAGATAGCAATTAGTGGCAAAATATTACCGCCGTTAGAGGCAGGTATGGGGAGTTTATTTTTACTCTTGACAAGTAGTAGTAAAGAATCGGAAAAATTTTGTGAACACAGTAACTGCTTTTTTTAAAAGACTGCGTATCGGTCAATTTTTGACTCAATTTTTGACTGTATTGATGGCAGGTGTGCTGCTGTTTACCAGCACCGCTTGCAATGCGGGCGATTCTCGAGGTGCTCGGCCTGAGAATCCTCCCGTCCAAATGGGAGGAATGAATAACCCTCACAAGGCCGGTGGTGATGGATATACGAATTATCAAATGTCTACTGACCCTAAAGTCAATCAATCGCCTGCTAAAGCAGAAAACAATCGGGCTGATTTGTCGATCGTGGGCGATCGTCTCCTGGCCTCGACTACCGGTGAATCTAATTCCTCAAAGCTGCTTTATCCGGGTTCTGCACCGATGGAAACTGACAAGTTTGACCTCGAACTCGGCGGAGATAAAACTCTGTTAGAAGCGCCAGACGGACAGCCGGCTAAGGCTCAACCCGTATTCGATCGCAGCGATCCCGATGCCAATATTTTAGAGAGAGTAGGCGCCGCATTTAAGGATGCTTCTGGTTTCCTCAAAGATAGCGCTGAAGATGCCAAGGAAAGTTCCGTTACCAAACTTAATCCCCTGCAAAAATAAGCTAGCAGAACTTGCGCGGTATCGCCGATTTGTAGGGGCTTTTTCAGAATTGCCCCTACACAATTCCATACAAGACTTACGCAGAACTTCTATTCTATATCAGTCTGGGACGCAGAATCTGTAGGTGCGCCCCGCGCACCTTACCCTATATTAATCCTGTAAAATTACTTTTTTCGTAAGTCCTGTATATGTAGGGTACTTATGGCGCACCTTACGTTATATGTATCGTGTAAAACTACTTACTTTTTTCGTAAGTCCTGTATATGTATGGTGCTTATGGCGCACCTTGGCGATATTTTAGATTTTAAATAGGGGATTTGAAATTTATAGGACTTGCGCCAAAAATGAAAAGGTGAACCATTGAAATTGCCGATCTCCGGCTAGCAATGACAACTGGCAATGACCGAGTTTTCTCATTAATGCACAAGTCCTGCTTTTATTCCTCTAAAGAAACTTTGTTTTATTTACCTTTGGAGTCAGAAACATCAGCAATCAAATCGTCTTTATCAACTTGCGGTACAAAATCAGGGCGTTCTTTGGATTCCCAACCGGGCGGGCGCTTGGAGTTGTACCAGGCGATCGAGCCGATCGTAGTTGCGGCAATAAAGCCAGCAACAAGAACTGCTATTGGAGCGTTCAAGCTGACACTTGATTCCGGCACTGGCTGCTGCATCAGCAGCTCAATCATTACTTGCTTGATGGGTGCAACAACAACTGCTATGGGAGTGGTCAAGCTGATATCCATCATTAGGCTAAATCCTTATCTACTCTACTTTTACATTATCTTAAGTGCTAATGCCGTGTGGTTGATATATCGGAAGACAGAAAAATTGACAGAATTGCCGTCATAATGTTTAGAGCTTGAAAATAGGAGAGCAGATTTTATGCCGTTGGGGACAATAGCATTGCTGTGGGCTGCGAGTTTCAGCCTGGGTGCTTTACCGCTAACGGGATGGGCGGTGCGAGTCTTTACACGCCGAGATTTGAGGGCGCTGGGCACGGGGAATGTTGGCGTGTCGGCTGCTTTCATTCACGGGGGGAAATTAGCGGGAATTGCTGCGGTGTTGGCGGAAATTGCCAGGGGTATTCTGCCGGTTTTGGCGGGGCGATTTTGCTTCCCGGATGCACCTGCGATCGCACTTGCCCTGTTAATTCCTCTAGTTGCGGGCAGATATGCGATCGCCAGAGGTGGAGGCGTGACCAATGCTGTTTGGGGTTTTTTGGTATTTTCGCCGCCGGTGGCTGTATCATCGGGCATTTGGGGGCTGCTGGTGTGGGGTTTGGCACAGCGGTGGTGGGGTAAGGGCGATCGGGCGAGACTCTTTGCTTCCCGTTGCGGGTGTCTGTGTACCCCTATCTGGGTTTGGGTGTGGCGACAATCAATGCCCGAATTTTTAGCAGCCGCAGGATTAGCTTTGTTGTTAGCAGCAATTAATTTCAGTCAGGGTGATGATATGGCTTTATCTAAATCCGATCAATTGTTTTCTCTAGATGACTCGTTAGATGCTGCAATCTGCGGCGATAAAGCTGCTAAATTGTCTCAACTCAAACGAGCCGGATTTAACGTACCTGCTGGTTGGATATTATCACAAGAAGCGGGCATCGGGCATCGGGCATCGGGCATCGGGCATCGAGGAAATAGTGATGAATTGTCAATTCCCAATGCTTTCATTCAAAATCTAAAATCCAAAATCCAAAATCGAATTATTGTCCGTTCTTCTGCAGCAGGAGAAGATGGCGATACGAGTTCTGCCGCCGGACAATATCAAACTATTGGCCCTGTTTTCACTGAAGCAGAATTACTCGACGGCATTAATCGCTCCCGCCAGTCTTATTGGACTTCGGAAGCTGTGGCTTACCGCCGCCAGCGACAACTCCCCGATACCCAAATGGCTGTATTAATTCAGCCTTATATTGACAGCGAATTTGCGGGAGTGATGTTCAGTCGCAATCCTTTAGATGGCGGTTCCCAGGTAATTATAGAAGCTTTACCGGGAGGAGCAGAATCTGTTGTCGGCGGACAAGTTACTCCGCTTCATTTAGAAATTGATTTTAGTAAACCTGAATTATTAGAAAAAAAATTAACTGAACTTAAAAGTAATTCAATTATTGCTGAATCGATTTTAGCAGAATTGGTGAAACAAGCCCAAGCGATAGAAGCATTTTTTCACGGAATCCCGCAAGATATTGAGTGGAGTTGGGACGGGGAAAAAGTTTGGATTTTGCAAAGTCGCCCAATTACTAATTTGCAGCCTTTTTGGACGCGCACTATTGCAGCGGAAGTGATTCCCGGTGCAATTCGCCCGCTAACTTGGTCGATTAATCGGCCGCTGACTTGCGGGGTTTGGGGAGAAATATTCAAGGTGGTTTTGGGCGATCGCGCGATCGGCTTAAACTTTAACGAAACGGCAACTTTGCTGGGCTCTCACGCCTATTTTAATGCGACTTTGTTGGGCGAAATTTTTCGGATGATGGGATTGCCGGAGCAGGGTTTGGAATTTTTGCTGAGAGGGCAAAAAATGGGCAAACCGCCTTTGGGGAAGATTTTGCCGAGTTTGCCTGGTTTGTGGCGTCTGGTGCAGCGAGAGAGGGCGCTCAATGCAGAATTTAAGGGCGATCGTACTTCTATTTTCCTCCCGGCACTGCAAAGTTTGGAGAAGGAAGGCACGACACGGATTTTGACACGGATACACGGATTAATTATTGAGGATGAGTCAAAAGGAATATTAATGCCCAATGCCCAATTCCCAATGCCAGATTATCAATATTTAACGGAATTGTTGGAGAGAGCGGAGCAAATTCAGGAGTGGCTGAAACCGATTACTTACTACAATATATTAGGGCCGATCGGGCTGGCTATTCGCAAGGCAATTTTTCGAGTTAATGATGACTGGCTGGCTAATGACAGCGCTCCTGAAATTGCTTCGGTGCGAGCTTTACAGCAGTTGGCTCATAAATTGCGACAAGCTGCTGTTTCGCAGCCTGACGAAACTGTTTCAGTCGCAGATATAGCACAGACATTTGCGGAAACTCCGGCTTTACAAGCAGATTTTGAAAAGTGGCTTGATATTTACGGATATTTGAGCGAGGTGGGAACGGATATTGCTGTTCCTACTTGGCGAGAACAACCGGAAATTTATCAAAAGTTGCTAATAAATATGGCTCAAAAAGCTGAAACTAATTTAGCTGAAAAGCGGGAAATAAAATTGAGTTTTTCGCAGAAGTGGCGATTAGAGAAATGTCAAGAAAGAGCGCTTGTCAAAAACGAAATTAGCGAAATTTACGCGCGGTTGTTGGCTCACCTGCGCTGGACTTTTTTGGAGATTGAAGCTTGCGGATTGGCAATGCAGGTGTTTCAGGAAAGTGGGGATATTTTTTATCTGGAATTTGGGGAAATTCAGCAGTGGATTCGCAGCGGCGCGAGTGTTTCTTTTCAGGATACAATTAGCCAAAGGCGCGATCGCCTGGTAGCCGATCGCGATCGCCCGATTCCCCCTGTAGTCTACGGGAATTTGCTGCCGAATTCTCAGACAAGGGCGATCGACTCCGCAACATCAGAAACTAATATCATCCAGGGAATTCCAGCAAGTATTGGTCGTGTCGAAGGCTTTGTCAAGATTTGCCGCACCGCGAGCACAGATTTAGGAGAAAATGCGATCGCAGTAGTTCCTTACACCGATGCAGGTTGGGCACCGCTGCTATTAGGAGCAACAGCAATTATCGCCGAAGTTGGCGGCCAATTATCTCACGGAGCAATAATCGCTCGCGAGTACAAAATTCCCGCAGTTATGAATATTGCTGAAGCCACAACTCGCCTGCGAGACGGTCAAAAAGTGCGAGTAGACGGGTATCTCGGCACTGTAGAATTGCTCGAATAATTAGGAACAGGCTTTCCGGCCTGTTCCACAAAGAGTTGATTTCTTGTGGAACAGGCCGGAAAGCCTGTTCCTAAAAAGATTATTTAAAATGGTGCAACATCTCAGCAATCTCTTGACACTCCCCTGCCTGAAGGCGAGGGGATTCTAGGATCGTCCAGTCGATTTGCTCGTTGATGTCACCACCAGTGAGTAGAGATCGGTCTGTCCCCCAGCGTGAATTCCGGTGTGCCCCACCGTATTTAAACTAATTCCTGTCTGCTTCAAACCCTTTGCTAAAATATTTCTTGCGGCATTGTGGTCGCGATCAAGTATCGTTCCGCAACTACAAATATGGGTTCGAGTTGATAGGGTTTTTTTGACTAAATTGCCACAATTTGAACAATTTTGAGATGTGTATTGTGGCGAAACAGCAATAACTGTTTTGCCGTACACTTTTCCAAAATACTCCAACCACTGAGCAAATTGTGACCACGCTGCATCGCTAATTGATTTAGCAAGTTTGTGGTTTTTAACCATGTTCCGCACCTGAAGGTCTTCGTAGGCTACAAAATCGTTAGATTTTACCGCGCACAACGCTGTCTTAATAGCGAAGTCTTTACGCTGCCGACTCACCTTCAGGTGTTTTCTTCCCAACTTATTGATCGCTTTCTTTTGGCTTTTAGAGCCTTTCTTTTTCCGAGAAACTCGTTTCTGCGCTCTCTTTAAAGCTTTTTCGCTTTTTCTGAGATACCGAGGATTGGGAACTGTATCGCCGTCGCTATCAGTATAAAAATGGTTTAATCCCACGTCTAATCCAATAGACTTGCCAGTAGAAACCAGTTCCTCTTTCCGCTCCACATTAATGCAGAACTGGGCATAATATCCGTCGGCACGACGCACAATTCTGATTCGCTTAATCTCATCGGGCGCATAGAAATGCAAATCCCGACTACCAATTAACTTGAACTTGCCAGCAGCAAATCCGTCTTTAAGTGTCAAACATCGTTTGTCGGTAGAAAGTGACCAACCAGACTGTTTGTACTCAACGGAGCGAGTGTGCTTTTTAAACTGCGGAAATCCTTTTTTTCCTGGCTTCTTTGCTTTACAATTGGCAAAGAAACGCTGGATAGCAAAAATGGCACGTTCCGCCGAAGCTTGACGTGCCGTAGAATTAAGCTTGCCTGCCCATTCAAATTCTTTCGCCATTACGGCGCATTGTTTGTACAGGTCTACCAACTTAATCCCTTGATTGTCTATCCAATGTCTAAGAGTCTTGTTTCGGACAAATTGAGACGTGCGAATCATGTCGTCGATGATTTGATATTGCTCTGCTTTGCCTTTCAACTTAAACTCTAAAACTATCATGCAATTAGTTTACCACATTTATGGATATCATCTTTCTTGATATGTTTATTTAATAAACATTTACAATGAGAAAGAAAATTAAAGCCGTCCTAGAAGGACGGGGCTTTAGACCCAACTTTTTGGTAAACCCGGAACGGGCAAGATGCCTGTTCCACAAAGAGTTGATTTCTTGTGGAACAGGCATCTTGCGGAACGGGCTCTCCGGCCCATTCCACAATAAAATTGAGTTTTGTGGAACGGGCCGGAGAGCCCGTTCTTGAAAATGGTGAAAGATGTCAGCTCAAACCAATAATCTCGTAAACCCGCCCCAACTTTCCTAGGCTTTTAAGCCGAAATTCTGAACAACATAGTTACCCAGATTTCTACCCGCACTCAAACCATCTATGTTAGCACTCATGAAATGAATGCCTCCGTAAATGCGACTCATGCCCGATTCGTCGGCCGCTTCGCTGAAGTTTTGATAGGTTCGCAAGGTGTTGACAGTTCTGTCTCCCCGATCGGCAAAGCCGTAATCCGAACCAAATACAGAACTCATAACAGGATCAGCAGCACCGCTAAAGGTGCTGTGGCCCGACGTGTACTCAGGGAACGGCGGAGTAGTTAGCAGCGGCGTCCACAGGGGGTCGGCTGTCGTGTTGGGATTGTTGTCCGTATCAGCTTGGCGGATAGCTGTCACCGGCCGCCATAAATTGTACTGGTACTTGGCATCCCAGCAGCTAATAGCTGCATCGGCCAGAGCAATATTCAGCAGGGCGAACAAGCGGGCGCTATCTTCTAAGGATTGGCCGGTGAGAGTCGCTGTTTCTTCGGCGATTTGGTTCCAGTGGCCCGGAGGCGTAAACGTCCCAGCACCGTTGGCCCAGAATTTGGCGATGATTGTTTGGTCTGGGGTGCGCGTGAGGCTGTCACTTTTGCCGATTTCTTTGACGTAGTTAAGTTCCTCTGCGTACTTAGCGCCCTCAAGGGCGGGCGGGCCGGGCGGGCGGAACTGAGAACCGCTAGTCATGGCAAAGGGAGTAACTTGGCCCCACTGTGGCCCCAGCGCCGCGGCAAGGGCGGGGGGAGTCGGCACCCAACTGCCGGGGTCGGTTGAGGGGGTGTACTGCACTACTTTCGTGATGCCGTCTGTACTCCGCGAACTGATAATTTGGTCGGCAACTTGCTGTCCGAGGGCAATCCCGTCTTGTTTGGCTTTGCCTTCGGGAATTTTAGCTAGAGACGATGCGTATACTTCGTTGAATGTGGCTGCTTGCGCTGGGTAGACTTTGACTAAGACGCCGTGGGCGGCTGCGGCTGTGGCAGCTTCTGCTGATGTACCTGCGGGTGGGTCTATTTCCACGAGGTAAGGGGTGTATTTTTTGCTTATCGAGTTAACAGCATCGTAAATGGCTGCGTGAACCATTGCCATGTTGCGGGAGGCGAGGGGAGGCGCGGTACTGGCTGTCCGCACTGCATTCAGCAGGACTCCGTTCCACTCAATGACAGGGTTTCCCGATAGCTGATTTGTGAATTGGTCGCGGTTGATTGTGTTGCTGTTGACTCCCGGCAATACTGCTAAATACTCGCCCGTAATTTTGTCTTGAATTACGGTACTGTTGCTGTTGGCGCCGGTGCCTTGCTGGATGTTTAAATCTTCAAAGGTGAGACCGTTTAGCAATCGAATTTGGTCATTGCCGTTGCCGAAGTCGGCGATGTAGTCGGCTGTGGCTACAGTTGGGCCACCGCTGCCTTTAGCAATGGCAAATATATCATCGCCTGTGCCGCCGCTCACGGTATCGCTACCGGCGCCCGCGTAGATGAGATCGTTGCCGGAATCGCCACCAATTAGGTCGCTGCCTTTGCCTCCCCAGAGGATGTCGTCGTCCGCACCGCCAACAATCGTATCGTTGCCTAGGTCGCCGCAGATTTTGTCTTTACCTGCACCGCCTTGGAGAGAGTCGTCTCCGCTGTTGGCATAAATTATGTCGTTGCCATCCAAGGCGTTAAATATGTCTGGTTGGGTGGTTCCTTCGAGATAGTCAAAGTTAGAACTAGGGGTGAGGGATGCCATGTTTATTTATTGGATATTTTGATTAAAGCGCATAGATTCCTACTGTCAGTAGATGCTTGAGTCTGTTTACCCCAGATTTAATACTATTAAACTTTGTGGTTCGCCAGCAAACGCCACAATAAAGCTTTATTTAATCTTTAACATTTAATAGGTTTTTGATGAACTTTTGCGCTGTAAATGTACGTCTAAATACTATTTAAAAAGGTTCCTCAAACAGTCCCACTTTGTTAAATCTTTACAAAAAAACAGTTTTTTTGGATTTTTATATAACCCATATTCCCATATCATAAAATGAGCGTATTTTGTAACAAAGGTAAGTAAATATTTATTAAGCACTCCTCAAAGCTGCGATCGGGTCGAGTTTGGCGGCTTGGCGGGCGGGGACAACGCCGAAGAAGAGGCCCACTGCACCGGATACACTGACAGCCAGGGCGATCGCCACGGGTGATATTCCAGCTTGCAAGGGCGTGAAATTACCTACAAGCAAGATACCACCGACACCTACGCAAGTACCGACTATCCCTCCGGCGGCTGATAAAATTACAGCTTCGACAATAAATTGAAACAAAATATCTTGTTGGGATGCGCCGATCGCCTTTCTGAGCCCAATTTCCTGAGTGCGTTCGCTAACGGACACAAGCATAATGTTCATAATCCCAATGCCGCCGACTAATAGGGAAATGCTGGCAACAGCAGTTAACATCAGAGTCAAAGCGCCGGAAATTGCCCCCATTCTTGCCATTAAATCTTTCTGATTTCTGACAGTAAAATCATCTTCAGTCGTAATTTTGTGCCGCAATCTCAGCAGGTTTTCCACCTGAAATTGCGCCGCGTCCATTTGCGATTCATCTTTAATCGAAATAAATATCGACGTGACAGCCAAACCGTAGGGAGATTTGCGCCCGACTATGCGATTGGCCATTGTGGTGATCGGCACAGCCGCGGAATTGTCAAAATTCGTACCAAAAGATGTGCCTTTGGGCGCCAATACTCCAATTACTTTGACGCTGACATTTTTGATCCGCACTTGTTCGCCCAAGGGATTTGTATTGCCAAAAAGTTTCTCGGCCAATTCTGAACCGAGAACTACAACTTGGTTACTTTGCTTAACATCAAGTTCGGTCAAAAACCGCCCTTTTGCCATTTCAAAGCTTCTGACTTCTAGAAATTCGGGAATTGTGCCGAAAATTAGAGACGAAACATTTTTGTTGCTGTAGCGAACTATTTCGGAACTGTTAAGTTCTGCTGACACGCCTTGAACGGAGGGGACTTGAGTTGCGATCGCCTTAGCATCTTCTACTATCAGTGTTTGAGGCGCACTTGAGATGGTACTTCGCCTAGCGTTGGGTACTCCAGGCCTCACGATTAATACGTTTGTACCCAGGGATTGAACTTGTCCTGCTACAAATTTTTGAGCTCCTTCTCCAATTCCAATCATGGCAATTACTGAGGCATTGCCGACAATCATGCCAATCATCGTTAAACTGCTGCGAGTTTTGTTGGCTAGTAGCGTTTGACCGGCCATTTTGACGCTTTCAATAAAATTCATACTTTGTTATTAGTTATTAGTTATGAGTTATTTTTATAACAATCAACAGCCAACAGTCAACCGTGAACAGTCAACCCTGAACAGTCAACAGTCAACAAACTAATTAAGCACTTCTCAATGCCACAATCGGGTCTAATTTAGCAGCTTGTTTTGCAGGTACGATGCCGAAAAATAAGCCGATACTACCGGAAACACCGACTGCAAGTGCGATCGCCATTGGGGAAACGCTAGCTTGCAGGGGAGTAAAAGCAGCGACTAAAAGCACGCCGCCGATACCGAACCCAGTGCCGATCGCCCCGCCTGCCGCTGACAAAATCACAGACTCTATCATAAACTGAATCAGGATATCCTGCTGAGAAGCTCCGATCGCCTTTCTCAGCCCAATTTCCTTCGTGCGTTCGGTAACAGAAACCAGCATGATATTCATAATCCCGATGCCGCCGACAAACAGCGAAATTGCCGCCACGAAAGCCAACATCAACGTCAAAGCACCAGTAATACTGCCCAAAGTATTCATTAAATCTTTCTGGTTGCGAACCGTAAAATCATCTTCTTTAGTAATTTTGTGCCGCAACCTGAGCAAATTTTCTATTTGAAATTGGGCGGCTTTCATCATACTTTCATCTTTGATAGAAACCGAAATAAATGTTACTTTTGTACCGTAGGGAGACGAGCGACCAACAATTCGATTTGCCATTGTTGTCAGCGGCAAATAAACATTCATATCTTGATTGTCGCCAAAACTTGAGCCTTTCGCCTGCATGACACCAATCACTTGAAAAGTCGAGTTTTTGATGCGAATATATTGACCAATTGGCTGTGTATTACCAAACAATTGTTCGGCTGCTTCCGATCCTAAAGCCACCACATTTTCTTGTCTTTCTAAATCTAATTTGTTTAAAAATCGACCTTGAGCAACATCAAAGCTTCTGACTGTCAGAAATTCTGGGGTAGTTCCGACAATGGAAGATGAGACATTTTTGTTGCGGTAGGTAACGAGTTGACTATCATTGAGAGTTGGTGCGACTTCTTCGACAGAAGGAACTTGAGATGCGATCGCCTCTGCATCTTCCACTACTAAAGTCTGGGGCGGAATCACCGGGCGGCTTTGGGCTTCAGGACTGCCGGGAATAATAAATAGCAAGTTTGAGCCCAGAGAGTTAACCTGTCCCTCGATAAATGTTTGAGCTCCTTCGCCGATACCGATCATCGAAATGACAGAAGCATTGCCGATGATAATTCCTAACATCGTCAAGGTGCTGCGAAGCTTGTTTGCCATCAAAGTTGTGACAGCCATTTTGACGCTTTCAACAATATCCATAATTCGATTTTAGATTTTAGATTTTAGATTTTAGATTAGGGGATTGGTAATTGATAAGGCGGGTAGGCACGGGGGCACTACCCCTACAAAACTCTTGTTTTCCTCCCCTTGTAGGGGCGGTGCCCCCGTGCCCGCCCTCTTGTAGGGCGATCGAGATAAATAATGCCCCATGCCCTATGCCCTATGCCCTATGCCCTATTTCTGATTCTTGATAATATCCTCCAGCTTTTTACCTTGAGGAAGTTCGGTAAAAACGCGATCGCCCACTTTTGCACCCTCTAAAATCTGAATCTTGTTGCCAATAGTCGATCCAACCGTAACAGGCTTAAACTTCGGCTGTTGTTTCTCATCAGGAACCAGCACACCCGTTTGACCTTTATTAGTCACAATTGCCACCGTCGGCACAACTAAAGCATTGCTCAACTTTTCACCAACAAATCTCAAATCTACATTCATCCCCGATTGCAAGAAATCCTTGCCCGTATCAATGGCAACTCGCACTTGAAATAGCGTTACATCTCGTTCCTTAACAGCTTCCGGTGCAATTAACTTAACGCGGCCTTTAAACACTTTATCTGGATAAGCGTCAGCCACTATTTCAACGACTTGACCAGGTTTAATTTGACTAATATCTGCCTCCGGGACTTTCGCCAAAACTTCCACATCTCTAGCTAGAGCGACAATCGATGTCGAAGTTGCCGAAGTAGCTTCCGATGCCGAAGTTGCGGGAGTTACAAAAGCTCCTTGGATGGCGTATCTTTGGGTAATAATTCCAGCAAAAGGAGCGCGAACTTTCGTATCTTCTAACTGCACTTCTTGAAAGCGGACTTGAGCTTGAGCTTCGGCTAATTCAGCTTGAGCTTGAGCTATTTCTTCCGGGCGAGAACCGTTTTCTTGTGCGGCCAATTGACTTTTGGCTTCAGCAACTGCTGCTTCGGCTTTGGCGATTTCTTCTGGACGGTTGCCGTTTTCTAGCTGCGCTAATTTGCTTCTAGCTTCGGCAACTTCTGCTTCGCCTTTGGCAATTTCTTCCGATCGCGTGCCGTTTTGCAATTGGTTCAATGCTTGCTGCTCGACTTGCACAGCAGCTTGCAGTTGCTTAATTTGCGACTCCCGACTTTCTTGCAGTTGTTGCAGGCGTTTTTGAGATTCTATTAATTTAGCTTGGGCAGTGCGATTTTCTTTAATTAATTCATCGAGTTTATCTTTAGCCAGAGCACCTTCTTCCACTAGCGGCCGATTGCGTTCCACCCGTTGAGCGGTTAGTTCAGCTTGGGCTTTACTCGAGTCAATTTGCGTTTGTGCTTGGGCAATTTCTTGTCTGACACTGCCGGTTTGAGCATCTGCTAAACGAGCTTGAGCTTGGGCTAAACGAGCTCGCCCTTGGCTGACTTCTTCAACGCGGCTGCCGGCTCGCAGTCGCTGCAACCCTGCTTGAGTTTGCTGCAAGCGGGCTCTGGCTCCTGCAACTTCTTCTACGCGGCTGCCGGCTTGGGCTTGCGCCAGACTGGCTTCGGCTTGCTCTAAGCGCGCTCTGGCGCTGGCGATGTCTTCCGATCGATTTCCTGCTTCGATTTTGGCGAGTTTTGCTCGCACGCTGGCTTCGCGGGCTTTAGCTTGAGCTAGTTGAGCTTCTACGTCGCGGCTTTCCATGCGGGCAATAATCTGTCCTGCTTCCACTTTATCGCCCTGTTCGACAAATAATTCTGCGATCCGGCCGGAGCCTTTGGGGCTGAGATTCACGCGCTGTACGGGCTGCACCGTGCCGCTCGACGTGATCCGCACCGTGAGGTTTTGCGCTTCCACGGGCACTGTCATAGTGGCGATCGCATCTACTTTCGGCTGCGATCGACTTTTTGCTATATATATAGTGGTCGGTACAGCTAGCAACCCGGCTGCAACCAACCCAATCGCCCACCGCTGCGGTTTGCGCGCGGGTTTCTTCGGAGACTGCTTTTGGGCGGTTTTTTTATCTGCAATTTTGGTCTCTGCGGCCTTGGTGTCTACAGTCTGATTGGTATCTACAGTCTGAGTATCTTCCACCTTGACCTGAGCAGTTTCCTTTTTAGGGCTAACGATCATACCGACTCACCTAATTTAATCTCAGGATTACCTTAAAGGTAAAATTTTTGCTGATGCTTGGCATCGTCTTTCAGACTCATCCGATCGGGTGATTTCAAAAAAGTTCCCCAACCCGCACCTGTAAACAATTATAGCTAATCTTTGCAATTTATTAAATAATGTTAAGTTTTTTCAGCCAAAAGAGGTGGATCTAAACAAAATGGCTCCCGGCTGCGGGCAAATAAAAATATATTTTAATAAATAATATCATTGATGGGATCGAGAAGCGCGATCCTCAGCAGCAACAAAGGCGGATCTGGCAGCGGGCGATCGACTAAACTCGGTCATTGCGGACTCGCGAGCCCATCGCTGCGGGATCTGCCAGTGCGAATCTCGCAACGACACAGTATGGACACACTTATTCTCATAAACCCGGTTTCACGGGTAGCGGTGCGTAAACCCTGAATCCATATCAGCCCTGTGCCCACAACAGGTTAAAATATTTTTCAAATCCGTTAAAAATGGAAAATCAAAACAATGAATCGTCCTCAAAGCGTTACAGTTTTGGCAATTTTGCAGCTAATTAGCGGCGTCTTCAGTCTGCTTGACGGCTTGTTCATCTTACTTTTTGCCGGCATTTTTGGCGGCATCGGTGCGGCTGTCGGCGGGGCAAAAGTGGGCACTGTAATCGGCGGCTTCATTGCCATTTTTGCGGGAATCAGTTTTATTTTAGGTCTCCTCTCCTTACTCTTAACTTGGGGTTTGTTTCAACTCAAAAATTGGGCTTGGACGGGAACGTTAATTGTCCATATCATCGCCACCCTCGCGCAAATTTTCAAAATGTTTGGCAGCGGCGGTACAGCAGTCAATTTTTTAACTCTGGCTTTTGCAGCGGCTAGCATTTACTACCTGCTGCGGCCGGATGTCAAACAAGCATTTCGTGTCTGATTTCCTTTTCATTAACGGTACTGAATTCTCGGATCGAAAAAAGCATAGGAAATATCAACCGCCAGATTAATCAGTACAAAAGTTACAGCCACAAAAATTACTCCTCCTTGGACAATTGGGTAATCCCGCGTCAGAATACCCGTATAAATCCAAGAACCAATTCCCGGCCACGAAAAAATCGTTTCAGTCAGAATAGCGCCGCCTAAAAGAGTGCCGAACTGCAAACCTATAGTTGTGACGATCGGCAAAAACGCATTTTTCAAAGCGTGTTTCAAAATCACCCAATATTCCGGCAATCCCTTCGCCCTCGCAGTGCGGATGTAATCTTGAGAAAGCACTTCCAGCATCGCAGAACGAGTGATGCGAGCTATAATAGCCAGAGGAATAGTTCCTAAAGTCAAAGCTGGCAGGATTAAATGGGCGATCGCATCCCGCAAAGCCGCCAAATCCCATCTCATCAAAGAATCCAAAACATAAACACCCGTAATCGACTTAAAACCCAACCCCAAATCTACACTAATCCGCCCGCTAGGAGGCAGCCATTTCAGATAAACAGCAAACAAATAAATCAACATCAATCCCAACCAATACACTGGTAAAGATACCCCAATTAACGAACCACTCATCGCGAGATTGTCCAGCCAGCTATTTTTCCTAACAGCAGCCAAAATTCCCGCCGGAATTCCGATAACAAGTGCCACCAACATCGCCACCACAGACAGTTCAAAAGTAGCAGGCCAGCGACTTGTAATTTCATCAATTATCGGAATACCGCTAATAATACTATTTCCCAAATCCAAGCGCAGCAAACTCCATAAAAATGCCAAATATTGCAAAGGCAAAGGCTGATTTAGACCTAATTTTGCTCTCAAAATTTCTACCTGTTCGGGAGTTCCCCGTTCTCCCAAAAGCACTGTAGCTGGGTCTCCTGGTATCAAATGCAAAAATATAAATACTAGCAGAGTGATTCCGAAAAGGACTGGTAATAGTCCTAGCAAACGTTTAATAATGTAATTAATCATTTTTTTAAGAGAGATGCTATTGGCTCGGATTTTGCTGCATTTTTACATATTGTTATGGAATGAGAATTAAATAACTTCCACTCTTGAAAGTGGGATGGGCGTCCCGCCCGTCCTTTTGGGACGGGCGGGACGCCCATCCCACAATAACAATTAAAATTGTAAGTTATTTAATTCGCGCTCCTATATGGTTGGTACAGCCGGATTTTACGAAAAATATTTGTAGTAACGAAGGATATGGATAAACCCGCCTTTTCTTAGGGAACCGCGAAGAGAAGAGGGCGGGTTTATGAATCTACTAAATTATTTCATATATTTCTCGTAAAACCCGCCCCTACACCAATATATGCAGGTAAAACCCGCCGTTTTCAAGACTTACTAACATCCTCAAAAGACTCAGACCCCAAAGGACTCGGAATCCAACCTTGAATATTCTTGCGTTTCCCTAAAAGCGGCTGCGAATGTACGATCGGCAAACGCACAGCTTCCCCATGCAAAATCTCGCTAACTTCCGCATAAATTTTCGCCCTAGCTGCTTTATCGCCACTCGCCCTCCCCCGATCCAAAAGTTCCAGAACTTTCGGATTTTTCCAATTTCCCAAATCCGCCGTCGAACCCGGCCCGAAGTGAGGATAATAAAAATTGTCGGGATCGCCATAATCTCCTGTCCAACCCAACATAAAAGCTTGAAAGCCGGGAGGTTTGAGCCGATCGGCTAAATAAGCAGACCAATCCTTTGTCAGCAATTTTACCCGAATCCCGATCGCGCTCAAATCCGCCGCAAAAGCCTCAGCGATCGGCTTCGGCGTGGGAAAATAGGGACGACTGACGGGCATATACCACAAATCCAAATCAAAACCGTTCGGATAACCGGCTTTCGCGAGCATTGCTTTAGCTTGCTGCGGGTTAAATTCATAATCTTTAACTCGATCGGACGCCGCCCAATTCAGCGCAGGCGGGATAAATTGCGAATCATGTTTTCCGAGTTCTCCCCAGAAAGCTTTGACTATTGCTGGCTTGTTAATCGTTTGGGCGATCGCCCGCCTGACTTCTGGTTTTGACAAAGGTGCGTAACTCGGATTTAAGGCTAAATAACCGACATTAAAAGAAGGTCGCACAACAGCTTCTAAATTAGGATCTCCTTGAACTTCTTGCAGTTGATCCGGCGTTAAATCCACAGTAAAATCAAGTTGTCCCGAACGCAACTGAGCCAGTCTCGCCGCCGGATCATCAACAAAACGAACTACCAATTGATTGACTTTTGGCGTGCCAGTTTTCCAATAATTCGGATTTTTCTCCAAAACAATGCGATCGCCCGATCGCCATTCCTGAAACACAAAAGGCCCCGTACCCACCGCCAGCGACCCCGGAGTGCCGTACTTAGCACCCGCTTTTTTCACCGCCGCCGGACTCGCAATCCCGAAATAAGCGGAACCTATCGCCGAGGGAAAAGCCGCAAAAGGTCGATTCAAAACAAATTTAATTGTAGACTTATCAACAACTGCCACATCTTTTACTAAAGAATCTTTTTCTCCCTTAAAACCGCCAAATAAATTTTTCCAAATCGGATAATTCTTGCCCGCTTCTCGAAAACCGTTAGGATTTTTCGCATCCCACCAGCGATCCACATTAAACTTAACAGCTTCCGCGTCAAAATCCGTACCGTCGTGAAACTTTACCCCGGAACGCAACTTAAAAGTCCAAGTTTTACCATCTTTAGAACTTGACCATTCAGTAGCGAGACTCGGCTCAAGTTCCACAGTTCCCGGTTTGAAATCAGTCAAGCGATTGTAAATTTGGTCGATAACAATCACCGAATTGCCATCAGTAATATTTCCCGGTTCCAGATTTATCGGCGGCCCACCCGCACCGTACACTAAAGCCCCAGCCGGAACCGCCGCAGGAGTTGGCCCCGTTGGAGAATTATTGCTAACCGTGTTTGAAGGAGTGCCGCAATTTGATAAAATTACAGCCATCCCAAAAACTATACTTAATAAAACTAAACGCCAGGGTTTTAACAATCTCATTTCAATAGCTCCGGTTTAATATAAAATTATACTCATATCAATAAATTCTAATTTGCTCTTTCTCTCCCCTCTGTGGTCTCTGCGTTCTCTGCGGTTCATGTAGTAAATTCTCTATTAACAACCCATCTAAATTAACAAACCAAATAGAGCAGCCTGATGATATCATGCTGGAGGTAAAAATATCAAGCCACACCTTTACATTAGGCGACGCAGCCAGCATGAGAGCTAACATTTCCGGCCCAGCTAGATGGGTCATTCGATTTTAGATTGTAGATTTTAGAGTTACTCCCTGAATCTAGGGAGAGCATAAACATTCCTTTCCACACCCAAAATATTTTTGAATATCTGCATATAACAACCCGATTCGGGATTCAAAAACATCAATATTTCTCTCTTTTCTCTTTCTCTGCGCCCTCTGCGCCCTCTGCGGTTTGTAAAAAAAATCTACTTTACTTCAAGCAATACGATGGCTATAGGCGATCGCACCCACCCTACAAATCAAAACTCTCTTCACCAATACTTCCCAGTTCCCCGCTACCCAGAAACTCTTCCTCCTCTACTTCCTCACTCCCAGACTCGAAACTTTCCACCACAAACGGCAAACCAGCCGCCATCAAACCCCGTTGAATCAGTTCCGGCGTTTCCTCAAACAAAACAAATAGCGGATGAACAGCCTCAGCTTCATCGCTGTAAATATGTCTGTAGCGGTGCGGCATCACCCATTCGTAACCTTTATCCAGCCAAACTTGAGACTGCCGCCAGCGGCCGAGCAACTCAGAAAACTCTTCGCCCGGACGATGAATGAAAATCAAAATTTCCACTCCAATTTTAACTTTCCATTCAGGATCGCACATCAAAATCGCCAAATCGCAGGGCAAACAGACTGCCTGTCCGGGCGATATGCTAGTGCCGCTGCTTCCCGCATAAGAAACCCCGTCCCGCAAGCGCGCAATTGGCAAAGGAATTGTGATTAAACTCTCATGGGCGCGGCGGATACTCGGAATCATTTCCATGTAAACCCGATATTTTTTCAGCAGGGCGATCGCGGCAGAAGATTCGCTGTACTCTGCTAGTAAAGTCTCGTAATGTGATTGTTTAACAGACATTTTCAAACCAAAGAATAAGTAATTACTAATTGCTGCTAATTGCTAATCGATCGCTTCTCGTTACTAGGAAGACCCCATTTGTGACAACTTAAGCTCAAGTTCCCCCCTTCGGAGAACTTGAGCTTGCCTCCAGGCCTTGCTGTGTAACGCGAACAGCGATTGAAGCATTTATGGCTATGGGCTACCAATATCGGGAGAATGCTTACAGCCTTTTTATTTACAAGGTTTGAGCCATTTGCAGTCTCAAGATTAAGCCCGATACGATGCCTCTTTCTCATTTTATGCCGCTCGCCTGAACTTCATCTGAGCCAAAAAGGTAATCTGGTCTGTAAGGTGTGACTCTGGGAGTTCGCCTCAACTGAAGTGATCGCAGCCAGATTGCAAGAATTGCTGTCAATTCTCCAAGCTCAAGATCGCCATGCGGCAATCTTCTAAATCATAAGATTGAGCCTAAGTCAACCTCAAACCTAAATCTTTACAAAAATCGGCTAATTTTAAAGACTTGTTAAAGCAATGAGGGGTTGTACCCCCCATAAGTTAGAGTCACATATTATAGATGCACCCTGATGGCTTTCCCGTTCCACAAGAGCGGGATTTTTATTATGGGAAAGCCGGAGGGTTAAGTTTCACAATACCTTTTACAGATAAAATGACGTGGGGATGCCAAGATTAAAGATATAGCAGAGCTAAAGCTCAAACTAGGGCGCCGATCGATCGAACCTCACCCCTAACTCTGCGAAATAACCCAAAGGCGGTAGCATAGTTTGGGAAACGGCATCAACTGAAGATGAACTTAGCGCCAGCAACAGTCCTGCAACAGGGCAAATACAAAATTAACGCGACTTTAGGGATAGGAGGGTTCGGCATCACTTACCGAGCTATCCACACCCATTTAAACCAAACCGTCGTACTCAAAACCCTCAACGAAAGTCTGCGCCAACACCCAGAATCTGCCCAATTTCAGCAGCAGTTTATTGCCGAAGCCCAACGCCTGTCGCGGTGTCAGCATTCCAACATAGTCAAAGTAATCGACTTTTTTGAAGAAGCCGGACAGTCTTTTATTGCAATGGACTACATTCCGGGTCAAACTCTCGCCCAAATAGTTGAAACCGATCGGCCGCTGCCAGAAGCCCAGGCCCTGCACTATATTCGGCAAATAGCCTCAGCCGTAAGTACAGTTCACCACAGCGGATTGCTGCACGGAGATATCAAGCCAGAAAATATTATCCGGCGAGCCGATTCTCACGTAGTAATGTTAATAGATTTCGGAATTGCGCGCGGCTTTACCGCCGGCACCAAACAAACCCACACTAACTTGCTCTCCCCTGGGTACGCGCCGATCGAACAATACCTCTATGACGGTAAATGTACACCGGCCACTGACATCTACGCGATCGCAGCCACCCTCTACTACTTACTCTCCGGCGTGGCGCCCGTAGCAGCACCCCTGCGCGATCGCATTCCCTTGACTGAGTTGCGGCAATTTCAGCCCAACATCAGCCCGGGAATCGAGCGAGCCATCCTTCAGGGACTCGAAATCGACCCCCACAACCGCCCTCAGACAGTCGAAAATTGGCTCACCATGCTGCAAGAAACAGAGCGAGTATCAGTAAAAAGAAAAGGCAAGCAAAGTCTAAGATTGCCCGCACCTCCCCCGCCGCAGTTGACTTTTCTGGCGTTTGTCGTAACGGCTGCAATTGCAGGCTGGATGGGTTTTGACCTAGCATCGCACTACAACAGCACCAGTCTCAGTAATAGTCCCAAAATTGAATCCTTCCCATCTCTCGAAGATTTGCTCAAATCCCGCGATTTATCAGAGCCGATGTTCGGACAGCCGTCTGTCGAAAGCACCCCTCTCTACCCGATCGAACTCAACAAGCGTCCCAAACCCCCCTTAGACACCAGCAACATTCCCGAACAGATCGAGCCCTCAGAAACTAGCGCCGAACCCTCTGAGTCCCCAAACCTGGAAACTCCCGCCCCAGAGCCCGAAGCGGAACCGGAGTCCTCCCCGACGCCCGAACCCGCAGAGGAGCCTTCTGAGTCCCCCATTCCAGAGCCTCAAGCCCAAATCGAGCCAGAGCCCCAACCAGAAGCCGCACCGGTACCGGAAGTTGCGCCCCTGCCTGCAGAACCGCCCGCCGCACCCGCCTCCCCTGCCCCTGAGAGTGCTAGCGCTGAAACCCTGCCGCCCTCGGACTCCCCGTCGCCAGTAATAGCGTCGCCGATCGAGCGATCGCCTGAGCCTGCGATACCAAGCAGCAGTGGCAACAATTCAGATAGTTCGATCGCACCTGATTCACCACCCCCTGTGGCAGATCCCACGATGCCTTTTCCCGAACCTGCGACAAATTAGTATGGTTTTTGTTGGTTAAAAGTGCGACAAATACTTGGTTTTATGAGTCAGCAAATATCCGCTCAGTAGTTGAGATAATAAGGCCCTACCTAGCCAACGACTATCTTCCAAAAACTTCCGTCGAATCTGAAAATCCCACCAGTCGCCGTCTGAGTTTATCGAATATTTCCTATTCCCTCTGCAATCCAAATGCCCGCAAAAAAATGCAGGAATGTTTTCTATTTTGATTTAAATTATGTTAGAATATGTGCGCGGCGCTAAGGTGGTGTGATGTCGCGTATTAATACTGCCAAGCTGCAAACATTTTGGTACAAAGCAACCCCAACCTCGAATTTGAGCCAGTCTAAGCGAGGCTTTTGGGCTAAGCTGTGGCGCGTTAGACTGTTCTAACTCTCAACAATCCCATCCTCGACACTCGGGGTGCGAGTGTCAATTCCCCCAAAATTCCTTCCTTTGGGAGCAAGCATCATTGGGGACAAGCAAGTTATAATTTGTTGCGGAAGCGCACAGAGACTTTTTGTCAGGAACTCAGGGCTAAAGCCACTGAGCTTGTAAGAAATTACAAGCTGTTCTGACCAGACCCCTCTTTTGAGGAGGCGTTATTCAGGTCACGACACTCCTTGAGTGCGACGCCAGTTTTCCGCTCTGTCATCTGCAATTAAACAGTTTTAAAGTCACTGAAACAGTGTTGCAGGTCTAACAAGCCTTTATAACCAGGTCGAGGCGAACATTACCCCGCAAGGGAGGAAGGAGACAACTGTATCTCCATTGGAGGGGCAACCATACCCCTCTAACCCCGAAAGGGGATTCAAGGCGGTTGAAACCGCCGAGTCGTTTTCCTCTCAGGTCTAAAGACTCTGAGTTTCCCACTTACCGAATATTTTTTATGAGTAAACCCCCAGTTCATGCTTTTTTTGTAGGCAGAGCACTTGCCGAAGCACTGTACGAGCAATTAGAAAGCGCGGCCACCAACGCTTTCTCTGAACTCGGCAAATTTGACGCAGAACAAAGAGAACGCCTGCGGCAGTTCACCGATCGAGTTGTGGAACGGGCAAATCGAGCTTCGGATGAGGCGATGCAGACCAGAACTGGCACTGCAAGCACCACAACTATTCAAGACATCCATCCCGCTGATTTGCAAGCGACTATTGACGAGCTGCGCGCCGAAGTGGCTCTGGTGCGATCGGAATTGCAGCGTTACCGCAGCAGTTTGCCCTAGCGATCGACTCGACCACAACTATTATTTACAACGTGAGCGCATTGCTTTGCGCTCCTGCGCTCCTACTTTCAATCAAAGCAACAACATAAAATAAGCAATTTGGGAACCCAAGTGTCTGCTCTCCTTGATGACTCTGTTAATCGCCAGCGCTCCCCCAAGCACACTGGCGAAGCCGATGAGCAAAAAACTGCTAGTAAATCCTACAAAAGTAAAGCTTATCGCTGGAATCGCGAAAAATACTCCCGGAAGCGGCGCTTCTTCGACATTTGGGCCTTTGTCTTGCTCTGGCTGGCTTCCCTCTGGCTCGACAGCAAAAATTGGAGCTACTGGGGAGGCGTGACTGAAGAAAAGAAAGTTGCCAGACGCCGCTTTCAAGCTATCTGGGTTCGAGAAACACTCTTGGATTTGGGCCCCACTTTCATTAAAGTCGGCCAATTATTTTCTACCCGCGCCGATTTGTTTCCCGCAGAGTTTGTCGAGGAACTTTCTAAGCTGCAAGATAAAGTGCCTGCTTTCAGCTACGAGCAGTTAGAGGTAATTGTTGAGCAAGACTTGGGCAAGACAGTTCAAGAACTCTACCGCAGCTTTGATCCAGTGCCCCTGGCCGCTGCCAGTCTGGGTCAGGTACACAAAGCTCAACTGCATTCGGGCCCGGAAGTGGTGGTCAAGGTGCAGCGACCTGGACTGCGGAAACTGTTCGAGATCGATTTGCAAATTCTTAAGGGAATTGCCCGCTACTTTCAAAACCATCCTAAGTGGGGCCGCGGCCGCGATTGGATGGGGATTTATGAGGAATGCTGTCGCATTCTCTGGCTGGAAATAGACTATCTCCATGAAGGCCGCAATGCTGATACTTTTCGCCGCAATTTTAGCAACTGTGACTGGGTGCGGGTGCCGAGGGTTTATTGGCGGTACGCGGCTCCGCGAGTGCTGACTTTGGAATACCTGCCAGGGATTAAAATCAGCCACTACGAAGCTTTGGAAGCGGCCGGTATCGATCGTAAATTAATCGCTCAGTTGGGCGCAAAAGCTTATTTGCGCCAGTTGCTCAACGACGGCTTTTTCCACGCTGACCCACACCCCGGCAACATCGCTGTTAGTGCTGACGGTTGTCTGATTTTCTACGATTTTGGCATGATGGGGCAAATCCAGTCCAACGTCCGCGAAGGACTGATGGAGACGCTCTACGGCATTGCTTCCAAGGATGGACAGCGGATTATGGATTCTCTGATCAATTTGGGAGCTTTGGTGCCTACGGGTGATATGAGTCCGGTGCGCCGCAGCATCCAGTATATGCTGGATAACTTCATGGACAAGCCTTTTGAAAATCAGTCTGTGAGCGCGATTACCGACGACCTTTACGATATTGCCTACAATCAACCTTTTCGCTTCCCAGCTACTTTTACTTTTGTAATGCGAGCTTTTTCCACCATCGAAGGGGTGGGCAGAGGTTTAGATCCCGAGTTCAACTTTATGGAGGTGGCACAACCTTTTGCCATGCAGCTTATGACTAATGGAAATGGCCATGATACAAGTAGCAGCATTTTTAACGAAATCGGCCGTCAGGCGGCTCAGGTGAGTTCGAGTGCTTTGGGTTTGCCCCGCCGGATTGAGGAGACTATTGATAAACTCGAACAGGGAGATTTGCGGATTCGCGTCCGTTCGGCCGAAACTGAACGCTTGCTCCGCCGGATGAGCAGCGCTCAAATGGGCACGAATTATGCTTTGCTGATGAGTGCTTTTACTTTGTCGGCGACAATCTTGTTTGTCAGCAATCAGGTCTGGCCGGCTGTCGCTGTTGCCGTGCTGGCTGCGGGTGCAGGGTTTGCTCTTATGCGTTTGTTCAAGCGGATCGATCGTTTAGACAGGATGTCATAATGGGGCAATTTAGGATTTGAAATTTCAGGTTTGAGATTTCTCGCCAGCCCAAATTTGACATCGAATGTTAAGTTTTGGCTGGCAGACCACAGATTGCTCAAATTTACAACACTTACGCGCTTTGAGGCGAAAAACCCGGTTGCTGCCTAAGTTTTTCGCCAGCTAAACCTCTGATTTTGGGTAGAAATCCTGTTTTTTTTGCAGGGGCTGCTTAATTTACTGGGTTTACCGAAATTTTAAGACGGGATTACCATCATATCGATCTACAATATGAGGTCAAGGAACTGCAATTTTTCCAAAACTCGCGATCGCGGGCGGCAGAATTTCAAGTTTGTTCGGGATTTAAGTTTTGGCATAAAAAATTGCACCCCATTAAATCAAGCTTTCAAGTTCGATGAGTCCAATCACCCAATCTATGAAACGCTCTTTCGCAGGTAAGACAGACACAGGGCTAGTTCGTTCCGTAAATCAGGATTCGTACTACATAGACTCTGACGGGCGATTTTTCATAGTGGCCGACGGAATGGGAGGACACGCCGGAGGTCAAGAAGCCAGCCGGATTGCGACTCAGGCGATTCAATCTTATTTGCTCGAACATTGGGAAGGGCCAGAGGATTCTCCGCTGTTGTTGGAAAAGGCTTTTTTAATTGCCAATCAAGCAATTTTGACGGATCAGCTCGACCACCCTGAGCGTGCTGATATGGGGACTACGGCTGTGGTTCTCATGTTTAGGGATGAGGGCCGACCCTGGTGCGCTAATATCGGGGACTCTCGCTTGTACCGACTGCACGGATCTCGCTTGGAACAGATTACTGAAGACCAGACTTGGGTGGCTCAGGCTGTGAAAAGAAAGGCCCTAACTCCTGACCAAGCTCGCAGTCATCCTTGGCGTCACGTTTTGTCCCAGTGTTTGGGCCGCGATGATTTGCGGGAGATAGATATTTTGCCGGTGGACGTGCAGCCTGGGGATCGCTTGCTGCTCTGCAGCGATGGCTTGACTGAAGAACTTTCCGATCCTTTGATAGCTTCGCCTCTGAAGTCGATTCGCGCCTGCGAGGGCGCTGCAAATGCTTTAATTCAAGCAGCTAAGGATAAAGGTGGACGCGATAATATTACTGTGGTGATCGTGACGATCGACCTCAAATAATATTCGATCGCCCGATCGCACCCGACCATCTAAAATCGAAAAATCGAAAAAGTGAACAATCTAAAATCTAAAATCTAAAATCTAAAATTGAATGACCCGCGTTATCGGTTTGATCAGCGGCACGTCGGTGGATGGCATTGATGCTGCTTTGGTGGATGTGGTCGGTTCCCAAACAGACTTGAAAGTGCAATTGGTGGCCGGCAAGACTTTTTCTTATCCTGCTAATTTGCGATCGCAAATTCTCTCGGTTTGCAGTGGTTCAGCTTTGTCAATGGCTGAACTAGCCCAATTAGATGATGCCATCGCCCAAGAATTTGCCACGGCGGCCTTGACAATTCAAGCAAAATATGATAAAGCCGAATTAATCGGCTCTCACGGTCAAACCGTCTACCACCGACCTGCTGGGAAAGCCCAGAAAGACAGCGCCGGTGCGTTAATGGGCTACAGCTTGCAACTCGGACGGGGCCCGCTAATTGCGGAATTGACGGGAATTACTACTGTGAGTAACTTTCGATCGGCAGACATTGCTGCAGGGGGTCAAGGAGCACCCTTAGTGTCAATAGTTGATGCCTGCCTGCTGGCGGAACCCAACCTCAGCCTCTGCATCCAAAATCTCGGCGGAATTGGCAATGTTACCTATCTTCCGGCAAGGGGAAAAAGGGGGAAAAATGACGAGTCTGAGATTTTCAGTCTTGGGGAGGGCATATCGGGGTGGGATACAGGCCCGGCGAATTCCCTGTTAGATTTGGCAGTACAGCACTTCTCAGGCGGCACTAAGACGATCGACGAAGGTGGAGCTTGGGCGGCATCGGGCACTCCCTGTCAAGCTTTAGTCGAGGATTGGCTCGCCTCAGAGTTCTTCCGCCAAGCACCGCCGAAATCAACGGGGCGAGAGCTATTTGGTGTAGACTATTTTGACAGGTGTTTGGTCGAGGCCGAAGGTTACAACCTCAGTCCTGCTGACGTGCTGGCTACTCTGACAGAACTGACTGTTGCCTCGATCGTTCACAGTTACCAAACTTTTTTACCGGCTATGCCCGATCGAGTTTTACTATGCGGGGGCGGCAGCCACAATCTCTACTTAAAACGCCGATTGCAATCTCAATTGCATCCAGTGCAAGTGTTGACTACTTCGGAGGCAGGCTTGAATGTAGATTTTAAAGAGGCGATCGCTTTCGCGGTTTTAGCCGCATGGCGGGTTCGGGGCATTCCCGGCAATCTGCCTCAAGTGACTGGTGCCCGGACATCGGTACTTTTAGGAGAAATTAACTCTTGTTGGCACAGTTGGGCGTGATAGCATAGAGTCTGAGGGACAACGGCTGTGCGTTGTTGCACCAGCATTGTAGCCAGCAGGAAAAGCATAGGAACAGCACTGTGGCTCACACGTTTTTAATGGAATCTGGCCAATGGACGCTCGAAGGAAGCTGGATTGAGCGCAATGGCGTGCCAATTACGGTTAAAGGCAAAACTTTAGTGAGCTGGAACCGAACAGATTGGTTCAGTATGGTCACCAAGCTCGTATTTCCTGGAGGCGATCGCGAAGAGATTATTTTGCAGTACCGAGGACACCTCAACAGCGATGAACGGCAGTATACTTTTGTACTCCAACACAGCGAACTCGCCCGCGTCGAGGGCGAAGGTTGGATTGCTCCCCAGTCGATCGTCCAGCGTTATTGGGTATTGGGAGACGAACGCCAGCGGCGGACGGGTTTTGATACCCTTCACCGGGTTGATGACAACCGCTACTACCAATCTAGCGGCATCATGTCTGGTCATTACTTGACGAGTACAATGGAAGCAACTCTCGAACGTCAGGGCGAATAACTGTTTCTAGAGTCCACATTTGCGAGTTCTAGGGTTTGATGTGAAAACTGAAGGTTGTGCTAGTCGGAGGTCGCGCTCAGATGTCCGACTAGCGCCATTGCTGTCAAACCTCATCCGCTGCAACTAAGGACAAATATATTAAATAGTTAAAAATTTTAATGGGTTAAAAAATTAACACTTATTATTAAGAGTTATCCAATTTTCGAGGCGCGGCGCGATAAATTATCTTTGCGATCTCCGGTGGTGTCGATCGACAAACTGCTGACCTCGACTTCCACATTCAGTGAAATCCACAAAGGAATTGTCAAATTTTCCTCACGTCTGTACAGATGCCTTCTACCTTCTGCCTTCGAGTGACGCCCCATCACCCCCAACTCCTTTCCGCCTGAGGGAACAGAGTAAGAGACGGAGGTCGCCGACTGCGACTCTTGGTTACTCAACGCCTGGGTTAGGTTCTAAACCCCAGTGGTGTTTCAGAAAATGGCGGTACATGGTTTCTCGTAGCATCATTTGCTCGTAAAGCTTGACCAAAAACTCCTGAGCTTGTTCGCGGCTCATGTCACTTACCTGTGTTTTGAAGGAACACAGGCTAAATTGCTGTTCCAAAGACAATTCTGCTGGTTGGCTCATGACTTTGACTCCTCTGTAAGTAAAGGTGACTTAAAACTGAACACCTGGATTAACCAGATTTGTAAGTTGTTTCAGCGATCGACAGTTGGTTTCGGGATGCCCGATGGCCCATCTGGCTTTAGTCTATATTACAAAAGGTAACAATAATTTGACAAAATTACCATCTCTCTTAGGAAATAACTTACTTAGCGATAGAGATGGCGAGATGTCTGCAAAAGTTCCTTCTGCAGGCACATACAAGTGTATCTACTTGTCAAGAGAAAAAAGGCTCAGTACGAACCAAAAGAATTGAAGCCGTTTATACCAAATCGGGTGGAGCTTCTCTCGGCGAGGGGGAGAAGGGGAGAGGAGAAGAGCGGGAGATGAGGAGAGGGGGAGATGAGGAGAGGGGGATAGCGGGAGAGGGGGAGATGGGGAGAGGGGGAGATGGGGAAAGGGGGAGATTGAAAGATGAGGAGATGAGGAGAGGGGGAGATGAGGAGAGCCCAAGAGCGGGAGAGCGGGAGATGAGGAGATTGGGAAAATTTCTATTTCTCAGTTCCCCCTTCTTCCTTCTCCCTTCTTCCGACTTCCATCGGACTGACATCCGTTACATCCGTTACATCCGTTAGACAATCCGTTGCCGAACCTTCTTCCTTCTTCCTAACTAATTCGAGGGCCCGCCATCCTGCGGTGGATTGGCGATTCCGGGTCGGAAATTGGGAGCAGCGGGTGCAGGCGAAACAGGAGGAATGCCCTGATTTGCCCCAAAGTTACTAGGCTGCTGTGGAGCGGGGAGAGGGGATTGAAACTGATTGGGATTGAACTGCTGCTGTGGAGCCGGGAGAGGGGATTGAAACTGATTGGGATTGAACTGTTGCTGCTGTGGAGGCACAGGAGACGGCAGGGGTTGACCGGAATTGCCGATCGCAGGTGCCGCAGGAATGCCAGAATTGGGAAGCGAGGTATTGGGCAATGGGGAGGGAGCCGAACTAGGAAGAGTTGCCAGGGCAACTCTATCGCCCCCTACCTCTCTCAATTTGTCTAAAACCTCCACAACTTTGGCATATCTCGCATTTTGAGGAGCGTACAGCACCATCAACCCCGTAGGATTTTGGCTTTGGAAACTCTTTAAAACTCGATCGAGCTGTTGGAAATTAACAGGCAATTGGTCGATATAAGTTTGCCCGAAATCGTCAATGCTGACAATCAGCATCTCTCGCATCTGCGTTTGTCCAGTCTTCGCTTTAGGCAAATCGACATTAATGGCTTGCTGCCGAGTCAATTGCAAAGCCGCCAGGAGAAAAAACGTCAGAATGCAAAAGATCACGTCAATTAAAGGCACCAGTTCAATCCGAGCCTCTTCAGCAGGAGTATCTAGATTAATCTTCATCAGTTCTCAGGAGTTTTAATTATTAGAAGGTGAATCTTCAGCCGGATCGGAACCTTTCAATTTCGGCTCCCGATTCCGTTCTCCCGATTCTTGAGAATTGAGAGAACGCCTGTTCAAACCATCTGCACCAAAAGAAGAATTGCTGTATTCTGCACCGGACACTCGACCCTTAGCATTAGCAGCAGGCCAGTATTGTCTGTAAAGCAATTCCAGTTCATTTCCAGCTTTGCGAAATATTTTTGCCTGGTTGAACAAAAAAGCTTGAAATATCCGATAAAACACCAAGGTAAAAATTGCTACTACCATCCCAGTAGCAGTCGTGATCAGCGCCTCGCTAATCCCCAAAGTTACGCCAGTTGTTGCCGCCGTGCCGATGTCGCCCAGACGGATGGAACTGAGCGAGTTAATCAAGCCCAAAACTGTTCCCAGCAAGCCCAGCAACGGGGCTAGAGCGATCGTAGCTTCTAAGATTTTGTCACCGCGACGCATCGAAGCCAACTCTTCATCGGCTGCAGCTTCGAGTGCGAGTCGAAATAAATCTGGTTCGGGATTGTAGAGCCGCAGGGGTGCAGAAAGAAATCGCCCGATCGGCTGTCGGTTAGCTTGTCTGGCAATCTCGTTAGCCGCCCCCCAATCGCTGCGAGCCGCTTCCAGAATGCGGTTCACTATCTGCTTTTCTTTGCTCAGGAGGCTCGCCCAAAACCACAAGCGCTCGATAATGGTACTCAAAGATAGAATCGATAACAGCAACAGGGGCCACATGGCGGGGCCGCCTTTTTGAAACAGTTCTTGAATATTCACAATATTTTTGCTCCTGCAGTACCCGCTAACTTTTGCTTCTGTTCTACTTTTTTTAACAAATCTAAGGCCATTTAATTTTAGCTATTAATGTACTCAGGACTTACGCACTCGCCACTAAAGAAAGCCGATTTTGGGAAATGGGCATCGGGGTACAACGAAGTATTTTCGTCGAGCAAACCCGGTTTCTGGGTAAGTCTTGGTACTGTTGTCTAGTACCTACGGGCGATGGGCGGCGACTTCCTCACAACTCGTCTAAATCTTGACACATATCTTGCAGCGATTGGTGTTGAAGGCGGCGGGAAGAGCGGCGATATTTTTTAGTTTGCAGCTTCGGTTCGTAATGCTGCGTACCATCCGACTTGGTTTGCTGCTTCAAACTCGATTCGGCGCTACTAGAGTTTTGCTCTTGTTGCTGGCGGACGATCGCCTCTTCGAGAAACTGCAAGTAATACTCATAGCGCTCCCAACCGCCCCGCACCACACAGTTAGGCTCGTCTCGGTGCGAACAGTCGCTAAACTGGCAGCTACCCACAGCCAGCCTCTGGCGCGCTTCTGGGAAATATTCAGCTAACTCGGACGGATCGCATTCGAGAGCCGGCTGATTAAAGCCCGGAGTATCGGCCAAAAGTCCGCCGCCGGGAAGTTCAAATAGTTCTACGTGGCGAGTCGTATGGCGGCCGCGGCCGAGTTTGCCGGAAACAGCGTTCACTCGCAGATTCAGGGCTGGAATCAGTTGGTTGATCAAGCTGGACTTGCCAACCCCAGAAGGGCCACAAATTACCGTTATTTTCCCTTGCAAGTGCTGCAGAAGGAAGTTCGGCAACGGGCTATGTACGGGATTTAACGGATGTAACGGATCGACCGATTTTGCAACCAGGGGATTCTCCTCAAAAGTCACGCTACATCCCTCTATTTTCTCATTTAAGTCATGGGAAGCTATTTCTTGGGCAAAAACTTCTTTTTGAGTTTCTTTCGTAGCTTCCTGGACTACTGCCCCGCTGCGGACGCTAATAAACATTGGTTCGTAGCCCCAGCCTGAAAGCCGATCGCGCCACTGTTCCAACTCCTGGGGCGTGACCAAATCGCATTTATTCAGGCACAAACTAACTTCTAAACCTGTAGATTCGGCCTTGACTAAAAACCGAGTTAATGACGCGGGATCTAAGTCTGGTTCAGCAAGGGCAAAAACAAGGAGAATGCGATCGGCATTAGCTACAGGTGGGCGGTTGAGTTCTGTTTGGCGCGGGAAGACTTCAGAAATTGCTCCCCGGCGGTCAGTCCAGTCCGGTTCGTCTACCACCACCCGATCGCCCACCATCACCTGTTGGCCAATTTTTTTCAGTCGAGTGCGGCGAGTACACAGGAGAATCGGAGAATCAGCAAGGGGGGCATTTTCCCCGTCAATGGAGACTTCGGGATCTAACCTCACTTGGTAGAAGTTAGCCTGAACAGCAATTACAGTACCCACGATCGAGGGCGAATTCAGGCTCATCCTGCTTCCTGGTGTTCGGGGCGCTGCACTTTCATTGAAAAAAAGCCCGACTCCGGCTCATCCGCGACAAATTGCGTTTCGAGAATCTGGTAGCCTTCCATTTTGAGACTATCGGGCACTTGTTCGATCGGCTCCCCAGCATCCAGCCACACTTCCAAAACTGAGCCCGGTGCCATTTGCTCCAAGCGCAGTTTAGTGCGGACAAAATTGAGAGGACACGGAGTACCCCGCAGATCGATTTTGGCATCTGGGGATTTGGGATTTTCAATTTTCGATGTTGAATTCATATAGCTGAAGCAAGAAGGAAGAAGCTAGAAGGAAGAAGCAATCAAATTCCCTCCAATTGGACACAGATTATTATTTATGGAAATTTTGTGTCCAATTGGACACAGATTATTATTTATGGAAAAAATGAGCGCAATTGCGCTCACTTTTTCCTTATTTCTGAAACAAATTACCCAGAAACCCTTCCAAGCCGCCTTTACCAGTACGATCGCCCTTCAGCTTAGCAAGCTGCATCAGCAAATCCCGTTCCTCAGCCGTCACCTTAGTCGGAATGTCAATAGACACCGTAATCAAATGATCGCCGCGACTGACTGGATTTCCCAACCGAGGCACCCCTTTTTTCTCCAAAGTCAAAACCGTATTTGCCTGAGTTCCGCTAGGAATCAACAATTCCGTAGGCCCGTCTACGGTTTCCACTTCCAACCGGCACCCTAAAATTGCTTGCAAATAACTAATCTTAACTTCCGAGCTAACGTTAGTGCCGTCGCGCTTAAATAGCGGGTCTTCATTCACCGCCAAGAACACGTAAAGATCTCCGGGCGGCCCGCCCAGTTTGCCGGCATCCCCTTCATTGGAAACCCGCAAGCGAGTACCGTTGTCAACCCCAGCCGGAATTGTGATTTTCAGCTTTTTCATCACTTCTTTCTGGCCCCGGCCGCCGCAAGTTTCGCACTTATCCTCAATCACTTGCCCGGTGCCGTTGCAAGTGGGGCAAACTGAAACTTGAGTAAAGCTGCCGAAAGGAGTGCGGGTAGCGCGTCGGACTTGACCGCTACCGGTACAAGTCGAGCAGGTTTGGGGTCGGGTTCCCGGTTTCGCGCCAGTCCCCGTGCAAGTTTCGCAGGTTTCTAGATGCTTGATGCGGAGTTCTTTTTCCCCACCAAACACTGCTTCCCGAAAATCCAGCCGCAAATCGAGTCGCAAATCGTCTCCGCGCACCGGCCCGCTGCGCCTGCGACCTTGCTGTTGTTGACCGACACCTCCCTGAAAACCCTGAAAGAAGCTTTCAAAAATATCGGCAAAGCTGTCACCAAAGTCTTGGAACCCCGGCGCGCCTGCACCGCTGACCCCTGCTTCGCCGAAACGATCGAAACGGGCGCGGGTTTCTGGTTCTGAGAGTACCTCGTAGGCGCGGTTAATTTCTTTAAACCGCTCCTCGGCACCGGATTCTTTGTTGACATCTGGATGGTACTTGCGAGCTAGGCGGCGGTAAGCACGCTTAATTTCTTCTTTGTCTGCGCTGCGAGAAACGCCTAATATTTCATAGTAATCACCGGCCATAGAGCTGCTTGCCTGGAGGTAAATAACAAAAAGTGTACGAAAAAAAACGGTCTACCTTTCCTGAAATTACAGATTAAAAATCAAAAATTCTCATTGTTAATTTTTAACTTTTAATTTTTAGCTTTTCTGTTTTAAAGGAAAGGATTCATATCATCAACTTCTGGTTCGGGAACCTTCTGTTTTTGTTTTGACTGTGGACTTGACTGTGGACTTGACTGTGGACTTGACTGTGGATTTGACTGTGGATTTGACTGTGGATTTGACTGTGGATTTGACTGTGGATTTGACTGTCGTTTTGACTGTCGCTCCGGCTTGGATTCCGGCTTGGATTCCAGCTTTGGTTCCGGCTTTGGTGCCGGCTTTGGTGCCGGCTTTGGTTCCGGCTTTGGTGCCGGCGGAGCTTGGGGCGCCACCTGCAGCTCTTCTTTCAGCAAAATGCTGTCGTCGTCCGCTTGAACCTCTTCTGGTTCTGATGATTCTACTTCTGACATCATCTCGCTTTCAACAACAGATCCTGACGGGGCTACCCCGCTGCGGGCTTGGTCGTAGACTGCTGTCCCCAGCGAGTATAGCAGTTGCTTGAAAGATTCGATTGCGGGCGTGAGTTCCTCGATTGTAATGTCGGGGTTACTCATCGCTGCCCGCAAGGCTGCTGCGGCTGTTTCCGCTTCGGCCTTGAGCTCGTCGCTCAGCAGTTGCGCGTTGGTTTTTAAAGTTACACCACAATTATAGACGAGGGAGTCAGCTTGATTTTTGAGTTCGACGAGTAGAGCGCGCTTGATGTCCTCGTCGGCGTAAAGTTCGGCTTCTTGTCGCATCCGCTCGACTTCGGTTTCGCTCAATCCCCCTGTATTGGAAATTTGGATGCTTTGTTCTTTTCCGGTTCCTTTGTCTTCAGCAGCCACTTTGAGAATCCCGTTGGCATCGATTTCAAAGGTAACTTCGATTTGAGGTACGCCGCGGGGAGCTGGGGGAATGCCTTTGAGCAGGAATTTGCCGAGACTTTTATTGTCTTTAACCAATGCTCGCTCGCCTTGGAGTACGTGAATTTCTACCGAAGTTTGCCCGTCTGCCGCCGTGCTGTACATTTGCGATCGGCTGGTGGGAATAGTTGTATTGCGCTCGATTACTTTGGTGAACACCCCGCCCAAGGTTTCGAGCCCCAGGGAGAGCGGCGTGACATCGAGCAGCAGCAAGTCTTTGACTTCACCACCCAACACCCCGGCTTGAATTGCCGCGCCTACCGCTACAGCTTCGTCGGGATTGACGGATTTATCGGGAGAAACGCCCCCAAAATACTTGCTAATTGCCTTTTGAACTGCCGGAATCCGGGTTGAGCCTCCCACTAAAATAATTCTGTCTATGTCTTTGGGGGTCAAACTTGCGTCTTTGAGGGCTTGAGTCACCGGATCGATCGTCGCTTGCACCAAATGAGCCACCAGTTTTTCAAACTGAGCTTTGGAGAGTTCCATTTCCAAATGCTTCGGCCCTTTCTCGTCAGAAGAGATGAAGGGCAAATTGATTGAGGTGGATTCCCGGTTGGAGAGTTCGATTTTCGCTTTTTCCGCAGCTTCTCGGAGGCGCTGCAAGGCCATTTTGTCTTGTGAGAGGTCACTGCCTTCTTGAGTGCGGAAAGCTTCTACCAGCCACTGGACAATGCAGTCGTCAAAGTCATCTCCTCCGAGATGGTTGTTACCGGAGGTAGCGTTGACTTCAAAAATTCCGTCTCCCAGTTGCAGGATCGAAACGTCGAAAGTACCGCCGCCCAGGTCAAAGACCAAGATTTTCTGTTCTATATTTTGCTTGTCCAGCCCGTAGGAAAGGGCGGCCGCCGTCGGTTCGTTGACGATCCGCAGGACTTCTAGACCCGCGATCGTACCGGCGTCTTTAGTAGCTTGCCGTTGGGCGTCTGTGAAGTAGGCGGGTACTGTAATCACGGCTTGGGTAACAGTTTGTCCCAAATAAGCTTCAGCATCTTGCTTGAGCTTTTGGAGTACCATTGCCGAGATTTCTTGGGGAGTGTGAACCTTGTTCCGAATTTGGACGTTAACGGTATCGTCTTTGCCTTTTATGCAGGTATAGGGAGTCCGCGCTCGTTCTTCTTCCGTGTCGTCCCACCGCCGTCCGATAAATCGTTTGATACTGTAGACAGTATTTACAGCATTAGTTACAGCTTGCCGCTTGGCTAGTTGACCTACTAAGCGATCGCCCGCCTTGCCGAATCCTACTATACTAGGAGTTGTGCGGCCGCCCTCGGAATTGGCGATCACGACGGGTTTACCGCCCTCTAACACAGCTACGCAACTGTTAGTTGTGCCTAAGTCAATTCCAATAATTTTTCCCATAGCGCCTCATAAAACTTTGTGGGATGTTTGGAAATCTCCAACTACAGGTTGGGAGAGGAAAAACGACTCAGCTTGTTTAAACAAGCATTCCCAGACTAGATTTGTAGGAAATAAACTTGATGTCCTCAAGCAATATCAAAGACTGATAAAAACATTTTTCAGAATTTTTGGATCAAGCGCTGACCTGCTTTTAGTCATCTTTAATTCACAAGTTGGTGAGTCGGCCACCTCGGAACCCCCGAATTCTATTCGGGGGTCAGTGACTTTGAGGAATGCAGTAGCTTGTATCCCGATTAACCTTCCGAACTATCGGGATTTTCATCTGAGGCTACCACAGATAGCCCAGCCGCTGCAACTTTCACTTTGGCGTGCCGCAAGACGCGATCGCCCAGAATGTAGCCGCGTTCTAGTTCTTGGATAATTGTTCCTTCCTCGTGTTCGTCAGTTGGCTCGCTCAGCAGAGCTTCGTGGAAGTTGGGGTCAAACTGTTCGCCTTCGGGGCGCATCGGAGAAACCCCGATTTGCTTGAGGCTATCTACCATTTGCTTGTAAACGCTTTGGTAGCTTTTGTGAATGTTCATTTCGCCATCGGTTTGCGGCTTGATGTGCGATCGAGCGCGCTCGAAATTGTCAATTACCGGCAACAGGGGTTTAATCGTGAGACACCTTGCCTGTAAATCTAGCTCTTCTTTTTCCTTTTGGGTACGCCTGCGGAAGTTTTCAAAATCTGCTGCTAGGCGGAGATTTTGATTTTTCAGTTCTTCTAGTTGAGCGGATGCGGCTTGCAACTGAGTTTTTAAAGCCTCTTTTTCATCGTTGGCCTGGGCCAGTTCCTTCTTCCAAGGCTCCGCCGCGTCTGCAGTCGGACTGTTGGTTGAACTGCCGGTGACGGTAGGCCCCGATGCGTTTGCTGGGGTGCGATCGCCCTGAGCACTTTGATAAGCTCGAGCAAGTTCGAGTTCCCAATCCGCCGATTCGTTCGAGTTTCCTGATGCCGCCGGATTTTCGCTTGCCATTGGCGAACCCTCTGGGGTGGTTTCCCCAGTTGAGTTAGGATCTTGATCTTGCTGTTTTTCCTCGTCAATCATAAAAGCTGCGCGACAGAACCCTATCAATTCTAGCAGATACAGTTAACCCGGTAAATCTATACGACTCGAATTGACTGTGTATGGCACAATTTGATACTCCCCAGGGCTGAAGCCACGGGGATTCTTGAATGAATCCGAAAACTCACGGGAGGCGTTATCAAAGCACCTCTATACGCTCAAA